>CAVDHG010000026.1:0-14442 GCA_963608725.1 Agathobacter rectalis
CTCTGCGTACTTCGCTTGTTTCCGGGTGCCGCCTTCCCAACGTAACAACGCAAGTTTCACTCTCCACCCTGCAACCGCGTTTGAGGTGTCTCTGCACCGCGTTTACCCAAAACGCGAACCGGACTCACCTCGATCGCGGTGCGGACACCCCGGTTTTCCCTATCTTTACCAAAAAGGTAGGGATTCGCTTTTCCCACCCCTTTGAACCGAGTTTCGGGTCTGTCCGCACCGAGATTGGGTCGAACGCGGTGCGGAGACGGGGGGAAGTCGGTTGCGGGCGGGTGGGGCGAGGGGGGATGTGGTATACTTGCAGGAGTCGTTATTTGGTTAAGGTAAAGGCTCGTAGAGAATGGTACGCGTTAAGATTGTCGGCGCAACGGGATATGGTGGCATCGGGTTGATTGAGCTTCTCACGCAACACCCCGAGGCAGAGATCACGGCATTGGTCGCTCGCGAGGATGTGGGCAAGCGCATTTCGGAGGTTTACCCGCACCTGGAAGGTTTCTGCGACCTGCCGATCTTGGACGCCTCCGACCCCAAAGCGCAGGAGCAGGCGGACATCGTGGTCTTCTCCACGCCCGATCGCGTGGGGATGTTCGAAGCCGAGAAGGTCTTACAGGGTGGCTCCAAGGTGTTGGACTTCTCTGGCGACTTCCGTTTCACCACGCCCGAGGCGTATGCCGATTATGCCACGCGCCACGGCAAAGACCCCGTTCACGCCTCCCCGCAGCTCCTCGGGAAGAATGCCTACGGGCTTGCCGAGCTTCACCGCGCCGAGATTAAGCAGGCTCCAGTGGTAGGGAATCCGGGGTGCTTCGCGTGCAGTTGCATCCTGGGTCTCTCCCCGGCGGCAAAGGCGGGCATCTTCGAACCCAAGAGCGTGATTTGCGATTGCAAGACGGGGGTCTCCGGAGCAGGCAAGAAGCTCTCGGCGACCTTCCACTATCCGGCGCGTTATGAGAACATGAATGCCTATAAGCTCGCCGGGCATCAGCACGTCTGCGAGGTGGAGCGGGAGCTTTCTCTGCAATTCGGAGAGAAGGTTTGCCTGACCTTTACGGCGCACGTCCTGCCCATCTGCCGGGGCATCATGAGCACGCTCTATGCGCAGCTGCGCCGGGCGATAACGGAAGAAGAGCTGGTGGCGATGTACCGGGAGTTTTACAAGGATTCGCCCTTCGTGCGGGTCTACGGCTCCAAGGCTCCGATCGGGAGCAACTGCGTGGCGCGGACGAACTTCTGCGACCTCGTGGTAAGCGTCGATGCGCGGACGGATCGCCTTCGCGTGGTCTCCTACATCGATAATCTCATGAAGGGGCAAGCCGGCTCCGCCGTCCAGAATATCAACCTCATGGCAGGGCTCCCGGAAACCGAAGGGCTGATGCGCCCGGGGATGTATCCTTAACGACCGGGGCGCGAGTGCGCAGGGTGGCTATCGGAGGAACGCGATGAAGAAGTTAAAGAAGAAATCCGCCGCACGGTCGGTCAAGAAAGTCGAGAAACGGGTTGCCTCCGTGGTGGCACCGAAGACCGCGAAGGCAACGCGCCCGGCAGTCAAGCACGCCGGGCTGGGGAGAGGATTGGGAGCTTTGATTGGGGGCGAAGGCGAGCATAAAGCCGTGCTCTCGAAGAAGCCCCCCATGCCGATCCCCGCGACGGCGAACATCCCGCGGAAGGACGAAAAGGCGTCGTCAAGCGTGCTCACGGTGCCGGTAACGGAGATTCAGCGTTCGCCGTGGCAACCGCGCCAGGTCTTTGACGAGGGGGCGTTGCAGGAATTGGCGGATTCCATTCGCGCCAACGGGATTATCCAGCCCTTGATTTGCCGGAAGCTGAAGACGGGGCGGTTCGAGCTGATTGGTGGCGAGCGGCGTCTGCGCGCCGGGATCGTCGCCGGGCTCACGCACGTGCCGATCATCCTCGTGGAGGCGGAAGACCGCAAGGCAGCGGAGCTGGCAATCGTCGAGAACATCCAACGCTCGGACTTGAATGCCATCGAAGAGGCGGAAGGGTATCGGACGCTCTCGGAGCGTTTCGGCTTGACGCAGAGCGAGGTGGCAGAACGGGTCGGGAAGGCGCGTCCTTCCGTGGCGAACGCATTGCGCTTGCTGGAGCTTCCGGACGAAACGAAGACCATGGTGGCAGATGGACGACTCTCGCCCGGACACGCCAAGGTCTTGCTTGGGCTTCCGAAAGTGGAAGACCGCATCCGGCTGGGTCGGCGAGCGGTGGCAGAGAATTTGACGGTGCGCTCGTTGGAGCGGGCAGTGGCGCAACTCATCGCTCCCCCGGCGAAGGTGCGCACCGCGAAGGATGACTTACCCGCCGGGTATCTGCGCGATTTGACCGATCGGCTCCACGCCTTCTTTGGAACGGCGGTTCGCGTTGCGCCGGGGCGGACGCTTCCGAACGGACGCCACGCGAAGGGAACGATCGAGATCGACTTCTACGGGAATGCGGACTTGGATCGCCTGCTCACGGTCTTCGGCGTCAAGATGGATTGATGGTGATTGGCAAAGCGGAGGGTTTAGAGGCAGGGCGCGGAAGGCGGAGTAGGTGCCGTCTTCTCGGGGCGACTCTGCTTGCCCTCGCGCTTGCGTTCTCCGGGATGGCGTGCGAACGCAAGGGAGTAACGGCGCAGGATCGTGCAGTGGGAAAACGTGCGTTGCAGGAGGCGAGGGCACTCGTCGAGGCGCACCCGGCGCGACTTGCGGGGGAGCATTCGAAAGCGGTGGCAGAATGGATCGCGGGGCGGTTGCCCTCGTGCGCCGTAACGCAGGTTGCGTTCCCGACGGCTTTCGGGGAGATGGTCAACGTGCTGGCACTTCCGAAGGCGGGGCGCAAGCCGGTGGCGATCGTGGCGTCGCACTTCGACACAAAGGCGGGGATTCCGGGATTCGTTGGCGCGAATGACGGCGCGAGCACCACGGGGTTGCTGATTGCGCTCGCCGAGATGACGGAGCTTCCGGTGGCGTATCTCTTTTTAGATGGGGAGGAGTGCCGGGAGCAGTATGCCGAGGGCGATGGGTTGCTCGGCGCGTGGCGTGCGGCGCGTCGGGGGGCGGAAGAGATGGCGTTGCCCGCTGTGCCGGTAATTGTGGTGGATATGTTGGGCGACGCGGACTTCACGCCGGGCGTGGCGGAGAATGGGTCGCCCAGATTGAAAGAGACGGTGCGCCGGGCGGCGGGGCGCGTGGGGGTGGAGTTGGAGGACGCTGGGAAGATTATTGATGACCACGTGCCCTTCCTTTACGCAGGCTATCAGGCGGTGGATGTGATTGACTTCTCCTATGGCGAAGGGAACGCGTGGTGGCATTCGCCGGAGGACACGGTGGAGAAGCTGAGTGCTGAATCGCTGGCGAAGGCGTCGGCTTTGGTGCGCGAGACGGTTTTACTTTTAACGAAGGAAGAATCATGATTACTGTGATACTGAATGTACTCTTGGCGATCGCCGTGGGCGTGGTGCTGACGTTGACGGGCTGTTCGCCGTGGTATTGGTCTATTCTCTGGAGCGTGCTGGCGTTGATTGCCGGGCAGCTGTTGCTCGGGTGGCTCCTGCGCTGGAGGATGTCGTCGATTACGACGCGGGTGCAAGCGGTGATGACGCAAGGGCAGGCGCGAATGCAGGCGAAGGTGCAACGGTGGAAGACGCGCCGGATGAGCGATCCGAAGTCTGCCGAGGCGGAGCTTGCGAAGGATCGCGATGCGCTGATCGCCGAGGTGCAGGGGTTGCTCCGCCCGCTCGAAAAGTACCGCCTGTGGATTCCTTTGCTGGGGAGGCAACTGGCAACGATGGAGTTGCAGTTCGCCTGGCAGAGGAAGGACTGGAAGCGCGTGGATGAGCTGCTCCCGCGGGCACTGCTCCTTGAGCCGATGATGGTGTGCATGAAGTTGGCGCGTCAGTGGCAGAAGGAGGAGCCGACGGAGGCTCTGCGCTCGACCTTCAAGAAGGCGGCGCGTAAGGCGCGTTACGGGACAACGGCGTTGCTCTACTCCACGCTCGCGTGGATGCTGGTGAAGCGAGGCGATGTGGACGGGGCATATAAAGTATTGCTCGAAGCCGACCAGAAGAACGAGAACGCCGTGGTGAAAGCCAATTGCAAAGCCTTGGCGAACAACCGCTTGACGCACTTCTCGAACGCCGGCTTCGGAGACGAGTGGTACGCGTTGTGGTTGGAGGAGCCGAAGATTCGCGTGCAACGTCAGCACGGCGTGGGGAGATACTTCGGCTAAGAGGCGTTTTCTCGGAGGGTAGGGGATCGGGATGCCGACTTGGAAAGCTAGGTTGCTTCGAGCACTCGGTGGCGCAGGGCAGGAGTGCGCCGGGGGAGTGGAGGCGCAAGCCCCGGCGGTCTTGCCCTTGCTTCTCATGACTTTCCCGCTGGCGATTGGGCTAGCGGGGCAACCGCTCTTAGTGGGGCTGGTTGCGCTTGCGTATGGTTGCCTTGCCTTGAGAGCGCAGTGCTTGCGGGCGTTTTCGCTGACGGTGCTTGGTGCGCTTGGGGTTAGCCTACTCGTCTTTTCGGGGACGGCGGTTTATTCGGATGTCGATCACTACTTGGCTCCGCAGGTGCGCTTGCTCGTGCTTCCGGCGGGGCTGACTCCGGATGGCGCGTTCGACGCGTTGCAGTGTCTGCTTCCGCAGGGGTATGCGGCGTATGGCGCGGCACTCTATCGGCTGACGGGGAGCGTGGACTTGGGCTCTTCGGCGTTCTATTTGACCTTTGTCGCGGCGTGGTTGGTTTTGCGCTCGAGGCTCACGCGGTTGCAGACGGGGTTGCTGTTGCTGGTGCCGAACACCTTCATGAGCGTCTTTAACCTTATGCCGGAGGGGAGCGTCTACTGTCTTTTGGTGGTGGCACTCTTCGCGCTTCGGGGGAAGCAGTTCTGGTTGGCGTTGCTCCCTTGCGCGGTTGCGTGCACGTATAAGGTCTCGGCGTGGATTCCGGCGGGGCTGATTGGCGGAGT
The DNA here is from genome assembly GCA_963608725.1 of Agathobacter rectalis. GTDB lineage: Bacteria > Verrucomicrobiota > Kiritimatiellia > RFP12 > DVOR01 > Spyradenecus. The sequence continues at coordinate 4,969 of CAVDHG010000026.1, forward strand.
GCTGGTTTGCACCTTCCCGCGCCGGTGGTGGCAGTGCGCGTTGGGGGCGTTGGGCGTGGCGGGGATTGTGCTCCCTACGCTTAAGATGTTGATAGGCGGAGGGCTTGCGGGCATCTCGGCAGATTTCCTTTCGGCGAATGCCGATGCGCAGAGCATGGGATACTGGGCGCGGTTGGCTTACGTTTATCTCGGGCATTGGACGGCTTCGGGCGCGCCGGACTTCGGGGTGCATCAGGTGGGGATTGACGGCGCGTGCGTCGATGCGTATGGTGCGCTCTTCCGGGTGTTGATATGGGGAGGCTTGGGGCTGGCGATTCTCTTTTGGCGGGCGTTCAAACCATGGGTGCTCGTGTGGGGGATTGCGTGGGTGAGCGTCTTGGCGATTCCGACGCTGTATATCGGGTATGCGCGGTATACGTCGTTACTCTACGTGGCGGGGCTGTTGCCTTGGGTGGTGCTTCTTCCGCGCTTGGCGATCGCTCCGGCGGTGGTCTTGAACGTGTTGCCCGTGGCTTTCCTAGGGTGGCGCGTGGTATTGGCGAGCGAGGCAGTCATGGTCGCGAATCACGCCACCGCGGTGCAGAGTTGCTTTTACAATGTGCGCTCGACCTTCCGCCCGATATTGCGCGAGGAGGTGCAACCGTGCCTCAGCGGAGGACTGGGGTATACGTATCGCCTGCCGAGCGAGGATGTCTTTCCGGAGATTGAGCGGGAGCTGGTGCCGAACTTGGGCGAGCTTCCCTTCCGGGAGCGTTCGCGGGGGCTTTATGCGTATGTCTGGAAGGAGTGGGTGCCGTGGGCGATTGCGCGACCGCTGACCTATTGCGGGGAGGTGGCGCGATTCCGGGCGCGGGCATTTAGGGTCTTACCAAGGGGGAAAAGGGATGGAGTTCCGCCCGTTACAGAGCCGTGATTTCGCTCGGTTGCATACCTTCTTCTCCGCGCAGGCGTTCCGCTTGAGCGATTACTCGGTTGGGTTCCAGATTATGTGGCAACCCTACGCGAAAACGCAGATAGCCGAGATTGAGGAGTGCCTCCTGCTGGCTTCCTATTATGAGGAGACGTGGCGCTTCTCTTACCCGATACATCCGGCGGGGGACGAGGGGAAGGAGCTGGGGGCGGTCGAGGCTCTGGAGCAATGGTGCGTGGCGCATGGGGTGCCCCTCGTCTTCGAGGTTGTCCCCGAAGAGCGGTTGATGGGCTTGATTCAGCGTTATGGCAGAGACCTTAACCTAACGAACCCGCGCCCATGGCGGGATTACCTCTATCGTTTGGAGGACTTCGTGGAGTTCGCCGGGAGACGCTTCGCCGGGCAGCGCAACCATCTCTCGAAGTTCCGCAGGCTCTACCCAGAGGCGACGTTCCGGTTGATGACGCCAGAAGACCTCCCTCGCGTGCGGGAGTTTCTGCGGGCATTCTCCGGGCGTCAATTAGCCAAGCAGTCCTTCGTGGCGCATGAGGAGCTACACGGGGTTGAGCTGCTATTGGAGGCGTTCCCGAACCATGGCTTGCTGGGCGGAGTGCTTGAGGACGCCGGAAAGGTTATCGCCATGACGTTGGGCGAGGTTGTGGGAGACACGCTGGTTATCCACGTTGAGAAGGCACTCGTCGGCTACGAGGGTGTCTATCCCGCGCTGGCGCACGCCTTCGCAAAGGCGATGGCTTGCCCGGGCGTAGTCTATATTAATAGAGAGGACGATGCGGGCGACTGCGGACTTCGGAAGTCGAAGCTCCAATATAACCCCGTCCGGCTCCTGAACAAGTATATCGTCTCCCCGCAACGCGAGATTGATCGTCTCTCTGCATTGCCGCGCCTCCGGACAAATCGGCTTGAGCTGTGCGCGGTCAAGGATTCGGATGTGGCGCAGTATGGACGCTTGGCGCGGGATCTGGAGCGCAGTCGCCTCTGGGGTTGGGATTGGTCGCAGGCGTGGAAAGGGAGCGGGGAGGGAGAACCCGAGGACGCGTGGTTCCTCGACGTGGCGCGTTGCGACTTTGCTGAGAAGCGCGAGGCTCCGCTTGGGATCTATCTTGATGGGAAGCTGATCGGGGAGTGCGTCTGGCACAACTTCTCCTACGATAGTGCGGTGGAGGTTGGGGCGCGTCTCCTGCCCGAGTATGAACACCAGGGGTATGCGACTGAGGCGATTCGGGCGATTGCCGATTATGCCCTCTGTGCTTGGGGGCTAGACCGGGTTGTCGCGAAGTGCTTTAGGGAGAACGAGGCTTCCGCGAAGATGTTAAGGAGCGCGGGCTTCATCCCGGATCACGACGACGCGCAGTTCCTCTACTTCCTGCGAACCGCCAAGAACTGACCGCTAAGAAAAGAGCAGTCGCGCCAAGTCCGGATCCTTCTCGGCGACCTCTTCCTGGGTGAGACCGACCAGCTCGTGCGGAAAGACAATCCACTCGTCCGATTCTAAGACGTAGTAGTCCGGCAGGAAGGGAACTTGCCGGGCGGAAGGCTTCCAGTAAACGGTGGCAATGCGGACGTCGGCTTGGGACAACTTCGCCCGGATGGCTTCTGCCGTCTTGCCGGAGTCAAAGACATCGTCGACCACGAGGATCTTCTCCCCGGCAGAGATGGAGGAGAGGAGCGCATCTGCATTGCAGAAAGAGACGCACCGCAGGCGTTCGCCGATGCCGGCGTAGGAGGAGCATTGGAGCACGAAGTGCGGGGTGGGGCGACCCAAGAAGGCGAAGACCTCGCTCAGGATAACGCCGGGCTGCGCACCTCCGCGCCAAAGCGCAAGAATGCGATCCGGTTTCCACGAGGCGTCCGCAAGAACCTTCTTGGCGAGGCGAACGCAGTCGCGCTGGAACGCATCGGCAGAAATGAAGAGCTTTTTCATGGTGAGCTATAAGCCTTTTGGATCGCAACGGCAAGCGGAGTTGCGCAGGAATCCAGGTGACGGAGGAGAGCGTAGAGCGCGACAGGGAGCGAGAAGAGAACCCCGATCCCGCCGATGAGAACGCCGGAGAAGGCGAGGAGGATTAGGGCGAAGCACATGAGTGCATGGAGTGGCGCACCCACGAGGAAGAACCAGATCGCTTTGAGAGCAATCGTAAACGAGAGTTCGTATCGCTCGATTAGTGCCAGGGCAAGGCAGAACGGCAAAGCCAGGAGCCACCCTAAAGGAATATACGCGAAGAGACACGAGAACGAAGGAAAGAAGAGAAAGACCCAAACGATAATCCCCAGCCAGAAGGTCGCCTTTAGGCTCTTCGCGCACTGGCTCTGCTGGAGCAAGAGCAGGAGACCGCTCATCCCTGCCGTCGGGGCGTCACCCCGGAGCCTGCGCAGGTAGAGGAGCGATCCAATGCCCGCGAAGATCCCCGTCGCCACCGCGAGAAGAAAGAGAAGCGCGACGACGACTTCCCCGAGCGGGTCGCGCATGAAGCGTTGGACGCCTTCCTTTAGATAATGGAACGTATCCACTGGTTACTTCCCTTGCCCTACAACTGCCAGTCGAACTCCTCTTTCCCGAGGGGCAACGTAACGCGATCCAGCGGGAGCCCGTCTACCCCAACCGCCTTTTTCGCCTCCGGGGTTTCCTCCGGGGCTTTGCGCTTCTTGACGGGCGCGGTCGCCTTAACCGGAGGCACAGCCTGCGCTACAACTGGCGCAACGGCACGCTCCTTTATTTGCGAGGACTCTCCACTCTGGGTGCGAGGGGCGGTGGCGTTTACTTGCGCACTCTGCGCGGGTTGCACCATGCGGTGCGGAACCACCGTCAGAGGCTTCGCTTGAGCCGGAGCTTGAGCGACGCCCTGGGACTCGGCGAGACGCATATCGATGTACTTCTCGTTGAGTGCGAGCGTGCGTTGCATGATCCACACGACCATCCCGCAGATCATCGCCACAATCGCGAGTATGGCAACGGCGATAATCAGGAGCGAGGTGTTGCTAGATGTGGGCTGACTCATGGTTGTGCTCCTTCATGTTTCGGAGGCGGAGCTGACCGCAAGCGGCGTCTGCTTGCTTGCCTCGGCTCCGGCGCAGTGTCGTGTGAATCCCCGCCTTGAGGAGTCTATCCAGAAAGGCGAGGCAAGTGGCGTGTGCGGGCGTCTGCCCTGCGAACTCCGCCACGGGGCTGAGCGGAATCAAGTTGACGCGTGCCTTCCTCCCGCGCAAGAGTCGGACAAGCTCCTCGGCGTGCTCGCGCTGGTCGTTCACGCCCCGGATGAGGGTGTATTCATAGGTAATGATGCGCCCGGTCGAAGCGGTATACGCATCGCACGCGCCGAGGAGTTCGCCGATTCCCCAACGCCGATTCACCGGCATGAGGCTGGAGCGAAGCGCGTCGTTCGGCGCGTGCAGGGAGATCGATAGCTCGAACTGCACCCCTTCTTGCGCCAAGCGTTGAATCCCCGGGACGATGCCACAGGTCGAAATCGTGATGTGCCTTGCCCCGATGTTAATCCCCTGCTGGCAGTTGAGCACGCGCAACGCCCGGATCAGCGCATCGTAGTTCAGGAACGGCTCGCCCATGCCCATAACCACAATGTTATTCGGATACTGCCCCATCGCCCGCGAGAGCACCATCACTTCCGCGACGATCTCCCCCGCGCTCAACGACCGCACGCACCCCAGTTGCCCACTGGCGCAGAACGCGCAGTGCATATCGCACCCGACTTGCGAGGAGATGCACTGCGTGATTCGCCCGTCCGCCGGGATCCAAACGGTTTCGACCGCTTCGCCGTCCGAGGCTTCCAGGAGGAACTTCACCACGCCATCTGCCCCCGAAGGCGTCCGCCGGATTTCCTTGAGCGAGGCAAGGGGAACCTCCTGCGCAAGCCGGGCACGCACGTCGCCGGGGAGCGTGGTCAGCTCCGCCCAATCGGCAATGCGGTCTTTATAAAGCCCCTGCAGGATCTGCTTGGCACGAAACGCCGGGAGCGCAACCTCCTTGCAGAAGGCGCGCCAATCGTCCGGCAACAGTGCGTAGGCTTCGCGTGGCATGGAGGAGGTTCCTCTCTAGGGCGTGGCGGGCGGGGTAGACTCCTCGCTCTCGGCGGGGAGCGGACTGCGCCCGGCAACGGCTCGGCGGAGCGTCAGCGGGTCGGTGTAGGCAATGCCCGAACCGCACGGAAGCCCGAACGCCAGGCGCGTTACCGTAACGCCGGAGCCTTTGAGCTGGTCGGCGATATAGCTCGCGGTGGCGTCGCCCTCCAGATCGGTGGAGAGAGCCAGCAGAATTTCCCGCACGCCTTCGCTCTTCACCCGCTGGACGAGTGCTGCAATGCGCAATTCGCCCACGCCGGTTTGACGCCCCGGAGCGAGTTTCCCCATCAGCGCGTGGTAACGCCCCCGGAACGCGCCGGAGGCTTCCAGCGTGTGAATATCGGCGGGATCTTCCACCACGCAGAGCAAACCGTCGTCTCGGTCTGAGCGCGTACAGAGCGCACAGGGATCCTCGTCGTGCGACGTGAACGCCCCGCACTTGGAGCAGAGGCAGACATTCTCGCGAGCATCCTGCAACGCCTGCGCGAGCGTATCGAGCAACGTCTCGGGTCGGCGCACCAGTGCCAGAGCTGCACGCTCGGAGCTACGCTTACCAAACCCCGGCAACCGGGAGAGCGCGTATACGAGGTTGTCTAGCGACTGGAGCGACATGGCGAGCTTATCTGCCGAAGGGCATGTTGCCGTCCTTCATCATCTGTTGCATGAGGTGCTGCGTCTGCTGCTTGACGTGCGCAATCGCGGCGTTCATCACCGTCTTGAGCATGGTCTCGAAGCGGTCGGTCTTTCCGGCTTTGACTTCCGCGAGGGCTTCCTCGGAGAGCTTAACCTGTGTAACCGAGAAGTCGCCCCGCACCGTAACGGAGAAGCCCCCATTGGTGTGCGTGTAGGTGATCTTTTCGATCTCGGCTTGAATCTTCTTTGCCTCCCGACGCATCTGGATGGCTTGCTTCATCTGATCAATCATTCCCATAAGGCTGTTCCTTTCTATTCAAAGGCGGTTAACTAAACATCAACAGTGCCACCGAAGAGCTTGAGCGTGTGGTTGATAATCTCATCCACGTATCGCCCGTCGGTGGTTTTAAGCGGAGCCGAGTGGACAACCGGAGGCGGAGGCGCGTCCAACGCGATAGCTTCCGCTTCATCGAGAGGGACGAGGTCTTCCTCGTCGGAGTCCTCCTCAATTTCCGGCTCGTCCGGCAAAGTTTGGGGTGCGCGTTCAACATGGACTTCGGGTGCGGAAGTTTCCGCTTGGGGTGCGGTGCGCTCGGGCACCGCCTGGGCGGTCGCAAGTCCTTCCGGACGAGCGACCGCCAAATGTCGTATCACTTGGTCTCGCAGGGTCGAGAGCTTTCTTAAGACTTCTTCTAGCGAGACGGAGCTTGCCGCCCGCGCACAGCGAATCAACGTCATCTCCACGAGTGTCCGCACCGAGAGCGCGGAGCGTAGCTGCCCTTCCATTTCCGAGAGCAGCCCCGTAATCTCCACGATCCGTTGCGGTTGCACCGCTTTCGCCTGCTCTTCCAACACGGCGAGTTGCTCGGTCGAAACGTCCTGCTTGGCAAGCTCAGCCCCCGCCTGCTGGAACACGAGCAGATTGCGGAAGTGCCAGAGCAGTTCGGCGGTCAATCTGCGCATGTCCTTCCCGGAGGCGTCCAGCTCGTGGACCACTTCCAGAATCCGCGGGATGTCGCCCTTGATAATGCTTCCAGCTAAACCCTCCAGGGCTTCGCGGGAGACAAGCCCGAAGACCGCCAGCACGTCGGCTTCGGTAAGATCCGTTCCCTTAAAGGCGATCAGCTGATCGAGAGCCGAGAGCGCATCGCGCAAGCCCCCGTTCGACCCGCGTGCAATAGCCAGAAGCGCGTCATCGGTGATGGAGATCTTCTCCGCCTCGCAGATGAAGCGCAGCCTTTTAAGGATGTCTTGCGTGGAGATCCTGCGCAGGTCAAAACGCTGACACCGGCTGATGATGGTGGGCAGAACCTTGTCACCTTCCGTCGTCGCGAAGATGAATTTGACGTAGGGCGGTGGCTCCTCCAACGTTTTCAAGAGCGCGTTGAACGCTGCGTTGGTGAGCATGTGCACTTCGTCGAGGATAAAGATCTTGAAGCGACTGTGCGTGGGGGCGAACTGGACTTGGTTGAGCACGTCGTGGATGTCTTCGACTTTGTTGTTCGAAGCCGCGTCCAGCTCGATCACGTCCATATCCGAACCGGTGGCGATGCCCTTGCAGTTGTCGCACTCTCCGCAGGGCTTGACCGTTGGACCATGCTCGCAGTTGAGTGCCATCGCGAAGATACGCGAGAGCGTCGTCTTTCCGATTCCACGCGGTCCAATGAAGAGGTACGCATGCGCAATGCGGTCTTGCGCGATGGCGTTGGCGAGCGTCCGGGTAACGTGCTCTTGCCCGACCACGTCATCAAACGTTCGCGGTCGCCACTTACGTGCGAGAACTTCGTATGCCATGGGGTTTCCCTCGGGTGAGGTGGTTAACCGATGAGCCGGCTGACCACCTGATTGAAATGCGCCGGGTCTGGCGGAAGCGAGCCTTCCGCCAGGCACGCTTGCCCGTAGAGCCAGTCAATCACATCGCGCTTGTGCTCGTCATCCTTATCTTCCGCAAGAGCCTTGATCGTGGCATTCTCCGGATTCAGTTCCAGGATGCGCTTCTCTTCCGGGACGGCTTGCCCCATGGCTTCCATCATCCGGCGCATGGTGGGGTTGAGTGCCGCCGGGTCCTGCACCAGGCAGCAGGGCGAATCGGTGAGACGCGCCGTGAGGCGCACCTCCTTAACCGTCTTCTCCAACTGCTTGGCGATGGCTTCGGTGAGGGGCTTAAACGCCTTCTCGGCGTCTTCCTGCTTCGCCTTGTCCACGCCGCCGGGTAGCTCCAAGTCGCCCTTGTCCGCGAAGGCAATCGGCGTCTTGTCATACTCATAGAAGTCGCTGGCGATGAATTGGTCGACGGGCGTCGTGAGGAAGAGCACGTCATAACCGTGCGCCTTCAGTTGCTCCAGGCAGGGACTCTGCTGGGCGGCTTGCAGGGAATCGGCGCAGAGCATGTAGATCGCCTTCTGATCCTTTGCCATGGCGTCCTTGTAAGCGCGCAGCGAGGTGTACTTCCCATCCTTCAAGTTGCGGAACCGGAGCAACTCGGTAATCTTCTCCTTGTTCTCCCAGTCGCCGTGGTAACCCTCCTTCAGGAAGTCGCCCAACGCCACCGTGAAGGTCTCGAAATCTTCCGGCTTGTCCTTCGCCATCTCCGCCAACGCCTTCAAGACGCGGTTGGTCAAGTCGGCGCGAATCTTCCGGATAATGGCGTCATCCTGCAACATCTCACGCGAGACGTTGAGCGGGAGGTCGCTACTATCCACCACGCCCTTGAGAAAACGCAACCACGGGGGCGTCAGAGCCTCAATTTCGTCTCCGATAAAGACGTTGCGCACGTAGAGGGAAAGCCCGTGCTTGTTGCCGGGCATCATCAGCTCCATCCCTGCGTTCTTCGGGATGAAGAGGAGCGCACGATACTCCAGCGCACCTTCCGCGGCGATGTGGAGCACGCGAAGGGGTTCGCCCGTGCCGTGCAGGGTCTGACGGAAGAACGCCTCGTACTCCTCGCTCTTCACGTCGCTCTTGGCGCGTTTCCAGAGGGCGACCATGGTGTTGAGGGGCTTCTCGGCTTCTTCCTCTTTTGCCTTGTCCTCTTCCTTCTTCTCGGTAATCTCGGTGAGGTAAATCGGGTAGGCGATGAAGTCCGAATAACGGCGCACCAAGTCCCGCAGTTCCCACCCTTCGGCGAATTGCTCCTGGTCTTGGCGCAGATGCAGGGTGATGGCGGTGCCCGGCTCAACCCGCGAGCCTTCGTCCATGGTGTACTCGCCATCCCCCGCGCTGACCCACCGGGCGGCTTTCTGATTCTTCCCGCGCCGGAGCGACTCCACGGTTACCCCATCGGCAACCATGAATGCGGCATAGAAACCCACGCCGAACTTACCGATCAGCTCGGGGATATTCGTCTCTTTCCCTTCCTTCAGGGCTTCGGCGAACGCCTTCGAACCGCTCTTGGCAATCGTCCCAAGGGCTTCTTCCATCTCTTCGGCGCTCATGCCCAAGCCGTTATCCTCGATGGTGAGCGTGTGCGCCTTGGGGTCTGCCGTCAGGCGAATCGACCACGCCGGTGCCTCGGGGGCGATGTCAGAATCGGTCAAAGCCAAGTACTTGGCGCGGTCAATGGCGTCGCTCGCATTGGAGATCAGCTCTCGGAGGAAGATTTCCTTCTTGGAGTAGAGTGAATGAATAACCAGATCCAGCATCTGCCGGATCTCAGCCTTGAAGGCGCAGGTTTTAGCCATAAATACATCCTTTCTCTGCACATTCCTACACGTGCAGGCGTACCCGATAATATACCAAAACTCCACCCCCTCTTTTCGCCTCCTCCGCCCCTCCTGCCCTCCCCACCCCCGCAACCGAGTTTGGGGTCTCTCCGCACCGCGTTTACCCCAAACGCG
>CAVDHG010000027.1:0-14328 GCA_963608725.1 Agathobacter rectalis
GAGTTTCCCACCCCCCGCAACCGAGTTTGGGGTGTCTCCGCACCGCGTTTACCCCAAACGCGAACCGGGCAGACCCCAAACTCGGTTCGGACACCCCGGTTTTGGGTTCAAAAACCACCCCTCCCCGCCCCTAAGTTATGAACATTTCGAACTATCGCCGGATGGGGCAAGGGCTTATCACTAAAACAGCGGGAATCGCCCGACGAAAAATCAAGGACTTATGCAAAACCGCCCGAGGGCGTCCCTGAAAATGCCCCGCAACCGACTTCGACCCAAACGCGAGGCGGAGACGAGGGAGACGCGAGGCGGACAGACCCCAAACTCGGTTCGGACACCCCGGTTTTACCCCTCTTTTACAAAAATGTAAAAGTCCTCCTTTTCCACCCCCTTGAACCGAGTTTCCCCTCCCTCCGCCCCGCGTCTCATCCAAACTCGGTTGCGGGGGAGGTGGGGGAGATTTGCAGTTGGGAAAAGGGTGGTTTGAGGGGGAGGGGGGAAAAGGTTGTTTACAAACCGGGGAGTTGGTATAATAGTGAGGTATCCCGTGCGGTGCGGTTGATAGCTTGGCAGACTCTTGGTATAGTCCAGGAATAGATTTGAGAAAGGTCGAGACGGCTTATGGAAAATCTGGATGCTCTCTTAGTGAAAATTCGCACGGAAGGCGTAGATAAAGCCCGCGCCGAAGCCGATGCTATCGTGGCTCAAGCACGGAAAGACGCCGAGAAGATCGTCGCCACAGCGCGGTCGGAAGCCGAACAATGTAAAGCTCAAGCACAAGCAGACGCCGACCGTTTTCAACAAGGCGCAGAAGCCACGTTGCGCCAAGCGGCGCGAGATGTGCGCATGAAGTTGGAGCAAGACATCACTTCCCTCCTGGAGCGGACGCTCGGAGGCGAGGTTGACGCAACGTTGGAAGCGGGCGCAATCGTGGGCAAACTCGTCGAGGAAGCGGTTGAGACGTACTTGCGCGAAGGGGCGGTAACGGTGGCGGCGGCTCCGAAGTTGGCAGAGGCGTTGAAGGCGCGTTTGGCGCAGAAGGGCGAAGTTACGGTGGTAACCGACGCGCAGATGGGAACGGGTTTTCGCGTGCTCTTGAAGGGCGGGCGCGTGGAGCATGACTTCACGGGCGAAGCCGTTACACAGGCGTTGACGGCGTTGCTGCGTCCGCAACTGGCAAAACTGCTGAAGGACTAAGCGCATGAGCGTGGGCTACCTGCTCTCCTCCCTGCCGATGCTGTTCCCGGAGCGTCCGCCGAAGGTCTCGGCGGAGGCGTTTATTGAGGCGTGCCGGACGTCGCTCTCCGCTCGCGATGCGGATGCGGCAGAGGCGTTGCTCACGGGTAAACCCGGAGCGGAAGGGCACAGCGCGGTGCAGGCGTGGCGGGACATTGAGGCGGCGATCGCGGGCGCAATCGGAAAGAAGCGCATTGAACGCAAGGGCGCGGGGGCAGGGAATGCCACTGCGCCGGAGACGACGCTTTGCCCGCTGTGGCTCGTGCGGATGGTGAATGCTGCCTTTGAGAGTGCGCAGAACCCATGGGCGCGGGAGCAGGCGTTACTGCGCGTCCGGTGGGCGGCGGCTGAGGAGTGGGCGGGGTTTGACCCGGCTTCGAAGCGACAGGTTTTCGCGTATGCCGTGAAGTTGCGTTTGGCGTTGCATTGGGCATCGCTGGACGAGGCTCGCGGTGGAGAACGGTTGGAGGCGGCGTTGCCCGAAGTCGGTAAAACGGTGCGTGCGTAAGGCGCGTGCGCGTTAAGCTGGCGCAAAGAAAAGGATAGGGTGAGGTTCTTTCATGAAGCAGACAACGGGAACGATAACGGGCGTTAACGGGAACATGATCACGGTGGCTTTCGATGGCGCCGTGGCGCAGAACGAAGTGGGCTACGCGTGCATTCCGGGAGGTGACCGGGTGCTACGGCTCATGAGCGAGATTGTGCGTATCCGCCACGGGGTGGCAGATATGCAGGTCTTCGAGGACACGCGGGATCTGAAGGTGGGCGACACGCTGGAATTCTCGGGCGATCTGCTCGCCGCGGAGCTGGGGCCCGGGTTGCTCGGGCGCGTCTACGATGGCTTGCTCAACCCGCTCCCGGAGCTGGCGGAGCAATGCGGATTCTTCCTCCAGCGTGGCACGTACCTGCCCTCGCTTGACCGCGAGAAGCAGTGGCACTTCGTGCCGAAGGCGAAAGTCGGAGACCGCTTGACGGCGGGCGAAACGGTCGGAACCGTGCAGGAAGGCGTTTACACGCACCGCATCATGATCCCCTTCGCCTGGCGCGGGGTTTACACGATCTCTTCCATCCAGCCCGAGGGCGAGTTTACGGTAGAGGGCGTGGTGGCAGAGGCGACGGACGCGAAGGGGAACGTGTGCGCCGTGAAGCTCATGCAACGCTGGCCCGTGAAGCTCCCGATCACCTGTTACGCCGAGAGGCTCAGCCCAACCGAGACGCTCTCGACGGGCATCCGGTCGGTTGACACCTTCTTCCCGGTGGCAGTGGGGGGGACGTATTGCATCCCCGGGCCCTTCGGCGCAGGGAAAACGGTTATCCAGCACCAGACGTCACAGCACGCGGACGTGGACATTGTTATCGTGGCGGCGTGTGGTGAGCGCGCCGGCGAAGTAGTTGAGACGTTGCGTGAGTTCCCGGAGCTGAAGGACCCGAAGACCGGGCGCACGCTCATGGACCGCACGGTGATTATTTGCAATACCTCGTCCATGCCGGTGGCGGCGCGTGAGGCTTCGGTGTACACGGCAGTTACGCTGGCGGGATACTACAGGCAGATGGGGCTGAACGTGTTGCTCTTGGCGGACTCGACGTCGCGTTGGGCGCAGGCGTTGCGCGAGATGTCGGGGCGGCTGGAGGAGATCCCGGGCGACGAGGCGTTCCCGGCGTATCTCGAATCGGTGATTGCTGGGTTCTATGAACGCGCCGGGCGCGTGCGCTTGAAGGATGGCTCGATTGGGTCGGTGACGATCGGCGGGACGGTGTCGCCTGCGGGCGGCAACTTCGATGAACCGGTTACGCAAGCGACGCTCAAAGTGGTGGGAGCCTTTCACGGACTTTCGAGAGCGCGGTCGGATGCGCGGCGGTTCCCGGCGATTGATCCGCTCGACTCGTGGAGCAAGTATCGCTCCGTGATTGAGCAGCCCCGGGTGGAGGCGGTGCGTGGGATTCTGCGCAAGGGCGCGGACGTTGAGCAGATGATGAAAGTGGTTGGCGAAGAGGGCACGGCGATGGAAGACTTTATCGTCTTCCTGAAGAAGGAGCTGGTAGACGCCGTTTACCTTCAGCAGAACGCGTTTAACGATGTAGACGCCAGTAGCTCGGTGGAGAGACAGCGGGCGATGTTCGACGTGCTTGAACGAGTGGTTGCCTGGGCTTGCCCCTGCACGGAAAAGGCGGATGCACGGCGCGCCTTCATGGCGATCCAACAGGCGTTCATTGACTGGAACAACACGCCCGGCTCGAGTGCCGATTATGCGAAGCGCCGCGAGGCGGTGCTCGACCTTGTCTCGGAGGCTTCTCATGCATAAACTCTATCATCAGATCGATAACATTTCCGGTTCGGTGGTAACGCTCCAAGCGCAGGGCGTGAAGAACCGCGAGCTGGCGGAGATTGACTCCCGGGTTGGGACGTCGCTGGCGCAGGTGATTAAGCTTGCCGGAGACGAGGTGACGCTGCAGGTCTTTGCCGGGGCGCGCGGTGTGGCAACGGATGCGCAGGTGCGCTTCCTCGGGCACCCCATGCAGGTTCCCTTCGGCGAAGAACTGCTCGGGCGCGTCTTCACCGGGTCTGCCAAACCGCGAGACAACGGTCCGGAGCTGACGATGAACCCCACGGACATCGGCACGCCCTCGGTCAACCCCGCCAAGCGCATTATTCCGCGGCACATGGTGCGCACCGGGATTCCGATGATCGACGTCTTTAATACGTTGGTCGAGAGCCAGAAGCTTCCCATTTTCGCGAGAGCCGGAGAGCCGTACAACGACCTCTTGGCGCGGATCGCCCTGCAGGCTGAGGTGGATGTAATCGTCCTGGGCGGGATGGGCTTGAAGCACGATGACTACCTCGCCTTCCGCGACACGTTGGATGCGTCTGGCGCGTTGTCGCGCACGGTGATGTTTGTGCACACGGCGGCAGACCCCGTGGTGGAGTGTATGCTCGTGCCGGATATCTCGCTGGCGGTGGCAGAGCAGTTTGCGTTGAAGGGGAAGCGGGTGTTGGTGCTCCTCTCGGACATGACATCCTTCGCCGATGCGATGAAGGAGATCGCCATTACGATGGAGCAGATCCCGTCCAACCGCGGGTATCCCGGCGACCTCTATTCCCAGCTCGCCAGCCGTTACGAGAAGGCGGTCGACTTCGAGGGCGCAGGCTCGATTACCATCCTGGCGGTTACGACGATGCCTGGCGACGACGTAACGCACCCGGTGCCGGACAACACGGGCTACATCACCGAAGGTCAGTTCTACTTGCGCAACGGGCGCATCGAGCCTTTCGGCTCGCTCTCGCGTCTCAAACAGCAGGTGAATAAGGATACGCGAGAGGATCATCGCACGATTATGGACGCGATGATCAAGCTCTACGCGCAGTATAAGGACGCCGCCGAGAAGCAGTCGATGGGCTTCCGCATGAGCGAGTGGGACGGCAAGCTCCTGCGTTACGGTGCGCTCTTTGAGGAGAAGATGATGGATCTCTCCGTCAACATCCCCCTCGAGCAGGCTCTCGACCTCGGCTGGCGCATTCTGGCAGAGTGCTTCGAGCCGATGGAGACGGGTATCCCCACCAAGATGTCCGAGAAGTTCTGGCCGCGCAAGGGAGCCTAACGCGCCCCGTTAGAAGGACAGCCCGATGGCAAAGATTAAGCACACGAAAACGGAGTTGAAGGCGCAGACCGATGCGTTGAAGCGCTTTCAACGGTTTTTGCCGATGCTTCAGCTTAAGAAACAGCAGTTGCAGGCGGAGATCGCGGGCATCTCTTCGAAGTTGACGGCGGTGCAGGAACGCGAGGCGAAGCTCCGCAAGCAGTTGGAGGCGTGGGTGGCGTTGTACTCCGACAAGGACGTCGCGCCCGAGACGCTGGTGGACTTCCAGGGCGTGCAGGTCTCCGCGGGGAATATCGCCGGAGTCGGGATCCCCGTTTACGAGGGCATCAACGCCCAGGCGCGGGCACTCGACCCCTACCGCACGCCGGCGTGGACGGACGACGCGCAGGACATGCTCCTGGCTTTGATGCGCCTTCGGGCGGAGGGAGATGTGTTGAGACGCCAGCGCGAGCTCGTCCAGGAGGAACTGCACACCACCGGGCAGAGGGTCAATCTCTTCGAGAAAGTGAAGATCCCGGAATGCAAAGAGAATATCCGCGTGATTCGCATCTTTATCGGGGATGAGCAGACGGCGGCAGTTGTCCGCGGAAAGATCGCCAAGAGCCGGACGCCCGAGGCGCAGGAGGTGCAGGCATGATTGTCCCGATGAAGAGACTGATGCTCTTCTGCTCAAGCGCGTCGAAGGCTTCGGCACTGACCGCGCTTCGCGAGCTCGGGAGCGTCCACGTGGTGGCGGAGGTGCGCGAGAGCGAGGGCATCCGCAAGGTGGCGTCGGAGCTTACGGCGTTGGAGCGGGCGTTGCGCGTGCTGGAGGTGGCGACCAAAGGTGGGGCGTTTGCCTTTAAGCCGGAGGGAACGCCCGAGAGCGATATTCGCGTTGTCCTCGAGAAGGCGAAGCACTGCTCGGCTCCGGATTCGGCGGAGGACGTCAACCGCTTGGCGGAGTGGGTAACGAGCCTGCGCGAGGAGAGCTTCGCGGTTGAACTGCAGTTTAAGCGTTACGCGCCCTTCGGGGAGATGGACCCCGCGTTGGTCTCGGATCTGGCGCGGGCGGGAATCCCGGTCGTGCTCTTCAAGGCACCCAAGGCTCTCTGGGAGGAACTGGACGCGCCTTACATCGTCCGCTTCCGTGAGGATAACGGCTTCATCTTCGGTGCGTGGCTCTCGGGCGATCCGCTTCCGGCGGGTTGCGAAGTCATGCCTCACCCGGAGATGTCGACGGAGCAGATGCGCATCTTCATCAGGGAGGCGCGCCAAGTGGCAGATTCGCTCGTCCAGCTCTTGGCGGAGTCCGCACCGAAACTCAAGCCTCAGATTCTAACGCAGTGCAAGGTCGCCGAGTCGGAGCGCGTGGTCGCGGGCGTCTTGGCGAATATGCGCGACTGCGGGGAAGTGGTCTGCCTCAAGGGTTACATTCCGGAGCGGGCGTCCGAAGACCTGATGGCGCGGGCGCAGAAGGAAGGTTGGGGCGTGGTGCTTGAGACGCCCGAGGCGGACGACCCGGAGGTGCCGGTGCTCTTGGAGCCGCCGCGTGGCTTCCGGGCGATCAGCGTGCTCTTCAAGGGACTTGGGATTCTCCCCGGCTACACCGAGGGCGATTGCTCGGTGCCCTTCTACCTCTTCTTCTCGCTCTTCTTCGCTATGCTGGTGGGCGACGCTGGGTACGGCGCGGTGATGCTCGCGGGCATCCTGATCGCGGCGTGGAAGCTGCGCAAGAACCCAACGGCGCGCCCAGCCCTGTTCATCTTTACCGTCTTTGCCCTTGCCACGATTACCTGGGGCGTGCTCTCGGGCACCTACTTCGGCATCACGAAGTCCGCGCTCCCGGAAGTCCTGCGCCAGATCCCGACCGTCTCGTGGTTGAGCGACGATAACAACGTCATGTTCCTTTGCTTCCTCATCGGCGCGGTGCATATCTCCGTGGCGCGTTTGTGGAACGCCACCTTGCTCGCGCCCCACCTGAAGGCGGTCGGCGAAATCGGCTGGCTGGGCGTAACGTGGAGCATGTTCCTTATCGTGTGCGGGATCGTCGTGAGCTGGTTTACGCGCCCGGAGTGGACGTGGTGGCTCCTCGGCGGGAGCGTCGCGCTGATTCTCGTTCCCCTCGTTGCGGACATTCGCCACGAAGGCGTCGGCATCGGGATGCTTCCGCTGAACGTCATCAGCGCGATGGGCGACATTATTAGCTACGTCCGCCTCTTCGCCGTGGGGCTCGCATCCGTCAAGGTGGCAGAGAACTTCAACAGCATGGCTCTGAGTCTCGACCTCCCGATCGTGCTCCGCATCCTGGCGACCTGCGCGATCCTCCTCGTTGGGCACGGGCTCAACCTCGCGATGGGCGCACTCTCCGTCCTTGTTCACGCCGTCCGCCTGAACACCTTGGAGTTCTCCAACGCCAAGGGAATCACCTGGTCGGGTCAACCCTACCTCCCTTTCAAACAACCTCAACCGTAAAGGAAAAGACACGATGGATACCGCACTTACCGTTGCAGGCGCAGTTGCCTGCCTTGCTCTCTCGGGCATGGGCTCGGCTATTGGCACGGGTCTTGCCGCCTCCGGCGCCGTTGGCGCATGGAAGAAGTGCTACGCACAGAACCGCCCCGCGCCCTTCTTGCTCCTGGCATACGTCGGCGCACCGATCACGCAGACGCTCTACGGGATGATTCTGATGTTCACCATGATCGGCACCAAGGTGCTCGCCGGTGGTGGCGTGGGCATGCTGATCCTGGGCGTCTTTGCGGGCGTGAGCATCGGCACCTCTGCCGTCCTCCAAGGGCGCGTCGCCGGAAGTTCGGCGGATTCTCAGGGCGAGACCGGGCAGGGCTTCACCAACAACCTCGCTGCCCTCGGCATCATTGAGACCACGGCTATCTTTATCATGGTCTTTACCCTGATCGCCGTCGGCAACTTGGGCGCGTAACGCCTCCCACGCGTTGCCCCGAAGCAAGCGTTCGCAACGCCGCGTAAGGTGTTGCGAACGCTTTTCTTTTTTCTTTAGAATTGCAAGCCCAGCTCTTCTTGCACGAGGGCGACGGGTTCGAAGCTCCGCCGATGGATGGGGCAGGCTCCCAGCTCGCGCAGTGCCGAGAGGTGTTGCGCCGTCCCATACGTCTTATTCTGCGCGAAGCCGTATCCGGGGTAGAGCTTGTCCCACTCCGCGCAGAGGTGATCACGCGTAACCTTCGCCACGATGGAGGCGCACGCAATGAGCAAACTCCGCGCATCGCCTTTGACAATCGGCGTGTGCCCGATCGGGAGGTGCTTTACGGGAAGCCCGTCAACGAGCGCATGCGCCGGGAACGGGGAGAGCCCTTGCACCGCCCGCGCCATCGCCAGGTGCGTCGCGTTGAGAATGTTCAGCCGGTCAATCTCCTCGGGCGACGCCTCGCCCACCGCCCACCGAATCTGCGGATGCGTGGTGAGCACCTGATAAAGCCGTTCCCGGCGCGCCGGCGTCAGTTGCTTCGAATCCGTTACTTCGCGCAAGGCGTCTTTCGCTAGTGCACCGATCGCCCCCTCGTCGATACTCACGGCTCCTGCCACGACCGACCCCGCTAAGCACCCGCGCCCCGCTTCGTCAACGCCCGCTAAGCACGCCCCCGGGTGATCGCGCCAGAACGCCTCCTCGTACATGAGCCGAGTCTCCGGCGCAACCGCGCCTGCGCTCCGCGCTTCGCCGCTATCCTTCCGCCGAGCCACCGCTACTTCTCGATCGCTCGCGCCGTCAACGTATACCCGCGCACGCCCGTAATCTTCACCGTTATAAAGTCTCCCGGCTTGACTGTCTCGGGCAGGTGACGGATGCGCGTAACGTCATCCACCTCCGGAGCCTGATGCTTGAGTCGCGCCACCGCCACGCCCTGTTCGTCCCGCGAGAGGACGAGTGCCTCGGCGACCTGACCCACCCGCGCCCGGTTCTTCGCTCTCGCAATCTGCGCTTGCAGACCCATCAAAGTATCCAACCGCCTCTGCGCCACCGCGGGCGAAGGCAACCCCGGCAACGTCGCTGCGTGCGTTCCCTCCTCGGGGGAGAAGATGAAGGCTCCCAAGTGGTCGAACTGCACCGCCTTTATATACTTGAGCAACGCCTTGAAGTCCGCCTCCGTCTCCCCGGGAAAGCCTACCATGCACGTCGTCCGAAGCGTCGCGCCGGGCACCGCAGTCCGCAACCGCGTCGGGAAGGTCTCCATTGCCTTGATGGTGTCGGCTCGGCGCATGGCGCGGAGAATCTTCGGCGAGGAGTGCTGAATCGGCAAATCGAAGTAGGGCACCACGTGGCGAGCGTGCGCCATCACCTTCAGGAGTTCATCGGTAACGTGATTGTGGAAGCCGTAGAGCCAGCGCACCCAGAACTCGCCCTCCAAGCCATCGATCGCCTGAAGCAACTTCGCGAGCGTTGTGCCGTCGCGCAGATCCCGCCCGTAGGCGGTAACATCCTGCGCGATAAGGTTAATTTCCCGCGTCCCGGTTTGGAGCAACGCCTTCACCTCCGCGAGCACCGCCTCCATCGGGCGACTCCTCAGATGCCCGCGGAACTGCGGGATGGCGCAGAACGCACAGGCGTGGTTGCACCCCTCGGCAATCTTTACATACGCAAAGACGCTCCCCGAAAGCCTCAACGCCGGAAGCGGTTTCTCAAACGTCCTCACCGGGAGCCCGCGTGCGACGTTCATCACCGCCTTTTTCTGCCGAGCCTCCAGTTGCTTAAGCACCGCCGGGAGCGTGTCGAGGGCGTCAACGCCGAGGAAGGCGTCCACCTCCGGAAAGACCTCCAGCATCTTCTCCCGGTAACGCTGAGGCATACACCCGGTAACGATGACCGCTCGGCACGCCCCGCGCTGCTTGTGCGCACACGCCGCAAGAATGTTCTCCGCCCCTTCCGAGCGGGCGGACTCAATGAACGCACAGGTGTTTACGAGGATAACGTCTGCCACGTCCGGACTCCCCGCCAGGCGGTAACCTGCCTTGAGCAGGTGCCCTGCCATCACTTCGCTGTCCGCGAGGTTCTTTGAGCACCCCAGCGAGATAAACCCGACCGTCTTCAACTTCATCTCTGCGCGTCCGCTCCGTTTACAATCCAAGGTCTTCGTTAACGAGGAGCACGGTTGTCGGCGTGCACCCCGGGCGTTGCTTCATGATCGTTGCCACGCGGCAGATGCTCTCCGGGCAAGACCCCGCGCACTGGGCGCAAGACCCCGTAACCGCGCAGGGCGTCTTCCGGTTCAGCCGATGCGCATTCACGGGCCCCGCCACTTCGGCGATGCGTGCGAGCGCGGCGTGCACTCCGCCCGTAACAACCTTATTGCGCCCGATCACCAGCACCACCTGCTTGGGTCCAAAGATCATCGACGCCACCCGGTTCCCGTTCCCATCGATATTCACGAGGATGCCGTCATCGGTGAGCGCATTGGCGGAGGCAAGGAAACAATCGCAGGTGAGCTGCCGGCGCATGATGTCGAGCTTCTGCTCGGGTGTGAGGTCGGGGAAACCGTGATTCAAGATTTCCTTCCCCTGTTCGCGAAGCGTGCGCGTCAGGTTCAGGCACGCAACGGAGAGCGAACCGCCGAACCCCACCGACTTCGCCTCCTGCGCCAAGGCAAGCACGCGCTCTCGCGCTTCCTCCCGCGTGGCGCACACTTCCGCTTCGAAGCCCCGAGCGCGCAACGCCTTCGCCACCGCTTCCAACCGCGTAGCACTCTGCCACGCGAGCATCTCGTCAACCTTCGCTTGTTCCATGACGTCTCTCCCAAGTGCTGACCGCGAGGCAAAGCCCCCCGGCAATGAATAGTCCAATCGAAATCCACTGACTAAAGCTCAGCCCCAGCACGAACGCTCCCCGCGGGTCATCGCGCAGCAGCTCAATCCCAAAGCGCAGGAGCGCGTAGCAAACCATGTAGACCCCGAGGCAGAGCCACGAACGCACCCGCTCCGACGCCTTGCGGTAGCACATCCAAAGCGCGATAAAGAGCACCAAGCACCCCGCCGCCTCGATCAGTTGCGTGGGATACACCGGGAGCGACTTTACCGTCCGCGCCGAGATAAGGTGCGTCCCCACCTGATGGAGCCAGGCGGGCGAACCCTGCGGAAAGCGCACCCCGAGCGCGTTTTCGCACAGACCGCCGAAACAGCACCCGTGGAAGAAGCACCCGATGCGCCCGAAGGCGTGTCCGAGTGGAATGAAGACGGCACAGAAGCCCAGCAGGTTCGCGATCCCCTCGCGCTTGACCTTCGCATAGATGGCAAGACCCACCGCCGCGAGGAGCGGTCCGCCGTAGAAAACCAGTCCTCCCCGCCAGACCGCGAAGATCGCGCCGGGGTTGTCGGCAAACTCCGTCTGCCAATTTTGGAAGACGTAAACCGCCCGCGCCCCGATGATGCCACAGAGCGCCGCAAGGAGAATGAGCGTATCCACTTCTCCGGGATTCCGACCCGAGAGCGACGCGAGCTTACGCGCCGCGATGTAGCACGCCATGAATCCGAGTGCCAGCATCAGCCCATACATCTGGAAGTGAAACCCGAAGAGCGAAAAGAGTTCCGAATGCATACCTTCTATTATACCATCCTCCCCCCTCCCGCCTCTACGCCACCTCCCCCCACAACCGCGATCGACCGGTCTCCGCACCGCGTTTGACCCGATCGCGGTGCGGACAGGTGGCAAACTCGGTTCAAAGGGGTGGGAAGGGGGGACTTTTACAAAAATGTAAAAGGAGGTAAAAAGAGGGGTGGTCGAACCGAGATCGGGGTGAGGTCGGTTCGCGTTTGGGTCAAACGCGGTGCGGACAGACCCCAAACTCGGTTGCGGGAGGGGTGGCGGGTGGGGTTATTTGGTATAGTGGGTGGGTGTTGAGTTTTGGTTGGAAGCCGGGCAGAAGTTCGGGCGAGGAAGCGTAACGCAATGACGCAAGAACAGGACAATATCCCAGAGGCTCTCCCCGCGGTTGGGCAGGGGGGTAAGGTGCGTGCCGGCATGGTCGCCGTGGTGGGGCGGACGAATTCGGGCAAGTCGACGTTGGTCAACCGCTTAGTGGGTGAGAAGGTTTCGATTGTCTCCGGCATGGAGCAGACCACCCGTAATCGCATCCGCGGCATCCTCACCGAGGAGCGCGGGCAACTGGTCTTCCTCGACACCCCCGGCGCACACAAGGCAGAGAACGAACTGGGCACCTTGATGAATCGCATGGCGCGTCGGGCGGGCGAAGGGGCGGACGTGCTCCTCGTGGTCTTCGACGGTTCGGCTCCGGTGCGGATGGAGGACGAGGGCTGGATGGCGCGGGCTGCCTTCTCGGAGACGCCGGTGCTCTTCCTCCTTAATAAGTCCGACGCGCCGGGTTTTCGCCCTGGGGCATTCAAAGAGGCGTGGGCGCGAATTTGCAAAGAGAAGGGCGTGGAGCGCGAGGTGCCTTGGCTAAAGCTTTCGGCGGAGACGGGCGCGGGGTGCGACGCGTTGCTTGCGCGTCTCTTCGAGATGGCTCCCGAATCGGACGGACTGCTCTTCCCCGAGGAGGTGGTCTCCGACTTCCCGCGCAAGCTGGCGATTGCCGATATGCTCCGCGAAAAGCTCATCCGCCGTCTCTACCAAGAGGTGCCTCACGAGCTGGGCGTGCGCGTGGAGCAAATCGAGGAGACAGAGCCGGGCGTCTGGGAAGTGCGGGCAACGATTCTGGTGAATCGCGCTTCGCAGAAGGGAATGGTTATCGGCGTCAAGGGGCGGACGTTGCGGGCGATGCGTCGCGCCGCCGAGCCGGAGATCGCGGAAGCTTACGGGCTGAAGGCGTGCACGATCGTTCCCTTCGTGCGCGTGGAACCCAAGTGGTTTAAGAACTTCTTTATCTTGAAAGAACTCGGTTACAAGGAGTAGCACAATGGCGTGGGATACAACGGATTCGACTGCACCGGCGGCGCCGGTTGCACCTCGGCGCGGTTCGGGGTGTTTGCTGGGCATGGGCTTAGGTTGCCTTGTCTCGCTGGGGCTGGTGGTGGGGGCGTTCCTCTGCTTTGCGATCGGCTCGGCGAAACTGGTGAAGGAGGCGTCCAACGCCTTCGCGGCGTCCTGTTCCGGGGAGACGGCGTGCGCGTACACCCTTGTGCGTGGTGCGGATGAGAAGGGCAAGCAGGTTTTGCGTCTGACTCTGAAGGGCGTCATCACGGGCGAACCAGTCAGTCGCTGGATGAACCCGCGGGACTGCGATCTCGTGGTGCGCGGTGAGATCGAGCGGGCGATTGAGGATAAGGAGATCCGGGCGATCCTCCTCGTGATCGATTCGCCGGGCGGGAGCGTAACGGCAAGCGATATGCTCTACCACGCGTTGGAACGCTTCAAGGCGGCGGACAAGTCTCGGCGCGTCGTGGTGCTCGGGCAGGGCATCGTGGCGTCCGGAGCCTACTATGCCGCCATGCAGGCTGACTGGATCCGCCTGCAACCCACGGGGCTGGTCGGCTCTATCGGCGTGATTATGCCGGGCATCAACCTCTCCGCGCTTGCCTCGCGCCTGGGCGTGGCGGACAACTCCATCGCCTCGGGCAACGCGAAGGACCTCGGCAACCCGCTTAAGCCCGTCAACCCCGAGCACAACGCCCTCTTGCAGGGCATGATCGACGGCATGTACGCCCGCTTCGTGAGCCTCGTGGCGCAGGGTCGTCACCTCGCCGAGAAGGACGTCCGTGCCCTCGCCGATGGGCGCATCTTCCTCCCGCAGGACGCCCAGAACCTGCGCCTCATTGACGACGTCGGCTACGAAGAGACCCTCGACGCCAAGCTCGCCGAGCTTCTGGAGTGCGAGACCAAGGATCTGTGCATCATCGAGCCGAGCAACTGCGAGAACGCGCTCCGGGCGTTCCTCTCCGATTTCCCCTTCGCCATCGGGCGGGGGGTGAGTGCGCCCTTTGCCGAGCAGACGGCATCGCGTCCGCAACTCCGCTGGAACCCATGAAGCTCCGCCTCGATCAGGCGTTGGTGCAGCGCGGGCTCGCCGAGTCCCGCGAGTGGGCGCAGAGGCTCATCCTCGCGGGCGAAGTCTCCGTGAACGGGCAAAAGGCGTCGAAAGCCAGTCAGAGCGTGGCGGACGATGCGGAGATTGCCCTCGCTGCCAAACCGCGCTTTGTATCGCGGGGCGGGGAGAAACTGCAAGGCGCGTTCGACCTCTTCCCCTTGGATGTCTCGGGGCTGTGTTGCTTGGACGTGGGCTCTTCGACCGGGGGCTTTACCGATTGCCTGCTTCAACATGGGGCGCGACGCGTCTTGGCGCTGGACGTGGGCACTAACCAATTGCACTACCGCCTGCGGAGCGACCCGCGGGTCTGGAGCAAGGAGCAGTTCAACTGCCGTTACCTCACGCCCGGCGACCTGCCCGAGGTGCCCCACTTTGGCGTTACCGATGTCTCCTTCATATCCCTGAAACTCATTCTCCCGCCGATGACCGCTTGCCTCGCGCCGGGTAGCACGCTGATTTCCCTTATCAAACCGCAGTTCGAGGCAGGACGCAAGGACGTCCCGCACGG
>CAVDHG010000028.1:0-9803 GCA_963608725.1 Agathobacter rectalis
GGGCAAAAACCGGGGTGTCCGCACCGCGTTCGAGGTCTGCCCGCCTCGCGTTTGGGTCGCGCCCGCCTCTTGTCTTCCCCGAAGTCGGTTGCGGGGGTGTTTTGGCATGGGAGCAAAAACCGGGGTCTCCGCACCGAGATCGAGGTGTGTCCGCCTCGCGTTTGGGGTGAACTCGGTTGCGGAGGGGTTTTTCTTTTTCTCCTGCCAGACACATACACAACCCCACGCACTGACCGCCCCGCAACCCCTCTCCCCCTAACCGTTCCTAGTCAACTTTCTCCAAAAAACCAACCCCTCCCGCCTCGATATCCCAACAAGTGTTCTCGCGCACAGTAGAGAAATAGCGATTATGTGCAAGTTCTCACTCCCCGGCACACCGACAAGTATCCTCGCGTACAGTGAGTACACGTTGATTCTGTTCCAATGGTGGCAAAGAAAAGACCACCGCCTACGCAAGAAGGGGTGGTCAAATTAAGAACAAGGCAGAGGGTGAAGGCGCGACTTGCTCGTGGACGATTTTCCGGGGCTTCCCCTTGCGGTTCTTTGGCGCATATGGCCGCAACCATACCCGCTACTTCCCGGCACCCCTATGCATTGCGACCCTCACAACTGTAGTTCGCAATGGGTGCTTTTGCCTTGCCCACAATCAGTAAAACATAACCCCACAAAGAATACAAGTCATCTCTCGGCACCGATACCGTCACGCTTCGGGCACGACAGGACAGGCGGAGGCGTTGGAGCATTACAATCTTTAGACCCCAAGACAAAAAAGAAGGAAGCCCACGGTGAGCGCAGAGCATGTCCACGTACTCTGCGTCTACTGCCTCATACCTACAGGTCACGCGTTATGAGGAGTGTCTAGGGCTTCCAACACCCATACTTAACCACAATCCAAAGAGGAACGCAAGCGATAATGGCTACCCGCTGCCACATTGGATGCGTCGCGTGCCTCTCCTCCCCCTCGTCCCCTCTTCAAGTCTCCCGCTCCCGTTTTCTTTCTCTCCCCCCTTGATTCTTTTCTCATCACCCCCGCGGGCGCAAATAAGGGAGAGGTGGGGAGGGGACAAAAAAGCCCGGAGTTGCGGGGGGAGCAACTCCGGGCGGGAGAGAGGAGTTGGGGTTATTCGGTGGCGGGGGGGAGGGTGGCGGCTTGGCGGGCAGAGAGAAGCACCGCCTTGAAGAACTTGCAATCCGTCCGCAAGATGAGCTGGCGTTCGCCATTCACATCTTCCGCATACAATCTCCGGAGAGCGCGCCACTCTTCGTCAATCGAAGCCTTGCCCAAGAGAACCAGCGCGCCATCGCCCTTCAATTCGGAGATGACGTTGCCCTCATTCGTCAAGGCAACGGTCAGCGCAGGGAGCGTGGAAGCGTCCGGCTCGGCATGCGTGCCAATCGACGTAATGGAGAGCGCGACATCCTGCGCGGACACCTTCGCATTATCCAGCCCGAGCCAGTACTTCTCGGAAGCCGTTACGCCGTCGGAAATCGTCTGCGTGCGGATGGCATCCGGGTCGACCAGCAAGAGCCACTCCAGGAAGTCATCATCCTGCGATTCGCCAATCGCTCCGGAGGCAACGAGTAGAGCAGCGGCGGGGGTGTACGTGAAGGTTAGAGCGTAATCGGTATCGGCAGTCAGCTCGGCGTCGGACTCAATCATCTGCGCCGTCGAGGCGGCAAGCGCGTTGCTCGCTTCGTCCACGGCGAGGACGGTGGCAGTCGCGACCTGCGTGGACGCATCGATCGGCGAGCCATTCTTGGTTACGCTTGCCAAGCTGAACCACTCGGTATTCCACGGCGAGAGGGAGAGCGAGTAGCGCGTGCCGGAGGCGTAGGTGGCAGAGAGGGCGCGTGCAGTCTCGGTTGTGGCACCACTCCGCGTGAGCGAGAGCAACGCATCGCCACCAACGACCTGCGCGGTGAGGGAGTAGGTCGAGGTGAGGATGGGATTGTAGGCAATCTTCGGCTGAGAGTAGGCGAAGGAACCACGGGTGCCTCTATTCTCGCCGGGCAGGGTGTTGACGCCTTCCCCGTTCACGAACCACGTGAGCTTCTCCTCGGTGGTGCCGGAGGAGGTGTCCTGCCAGAGGATGAACTGCATGGTGTCCGGGGTGGCGGAGTACTGGTTCATGAAGTCGAGGAAGCCGCGCACCTCGCCGGCAGTGGCGCGGTTGACGTTCTCAGAATCGATCGCAATCTGGAGGCAATTGAGGTAGACGTCGTCCCGACCGGTGCGCGGGGGGGCGTAGGCGAAGAGGACTTCATCCTCCACCACGCCATTATTGCGCACGAGCGCGATCGCGTAGACCACGCCATTGGCGTAGGCGTCTTGGGCGCGCAAGGTGGCGTCGAGCGAGGCGTCAAAGAGGTCGTCGTCCAGCTTCAACCAAGTGAAGGAGTCCTTCGTGGTTTCGCTATAGGCGTTCGACGCGTTGCAGAGTTGCGTGCTGAAATACTTCGCGTCGGTGGCGGCGCAGTAGAAGTCCAGCTCCGAAGTTTCCAGCGTGCTGATGTCGACGCCGGTTTGCGCGGCTTGCAACTCCTGAATGCGCTTATACGGCACCCAGCCCTTCAGCTCCACGGCGTCGCCCACCTGCGTCCAGTTGAGGGGCGTTGCGCTCGACGCGTCGTCTCCGGGGAGCGGGGCAACCTTCTTTACCAGCTTCCAGCCATCCAGCGAACGCGTTGGGATGTAGCTCCCAACCATGTCGGTCGAGAGGGGCGAAGCATACATGGCAAGCTCGATCGCCGAAGGAATCGTCTCTCCATTGCTAGCGGTAGCAGCGAAGGGGTGCATCTCGTTGAGCCAGACGCCACCTTGCGCGATGGCGTAGACCCAGGCGTAGGGGGAGATACCGTAATTCTCGGCGGAGGTGATGCGGTTGATATTCGTATCCTCTTCCGGGACGTACCACGGGCAGTAACCAGCGAAGTTGTCGGAAGAGAAGTTCGCCAGCGACTGGCAGTCGTAGACGGTTGAGGCATCGGCAATCACCACGGCGAAGCGCAGGACGGCTCCCTCCGCCCAGGTGTCGGTATCGGTCATGTCGATCGAGGAGGTGAAGGGCAGGAGGGTGGCGTCGTCGTTGGAGAGTCTGCCGTCGGCAAGAGCGGCGTTAAGCTCGTCTTCGGTCATGGCACTGAAGGCGAGGAGGGTGTCGGTGGCGCGGTCGGGCGGGGTGGTGTCGCTCTCATTGCCCATGGAGCGATCCGCGGCGCAGTACCCGCGATAGGTCAGGGGGACGATGCCCGCGGCGGAGGGGAAGCCGGTAGACAAATCCGCGGAAGACTTCAGGGTCTTGCGCAGGGTGGCGAGGGGCATCGTGATCTGGTCGGCAATGGAGGGTTCGGAGCCGAGCCACTTGCCGAGCTTCCAGTTTTGCATGAAGGTGGAGCGGGTGGTGCTACTTCCCGTGACGTCGGAGGGGTCGAAGAGATTGGTGGGAACCTTGCTCTTCGGGATGAGCGTCCAGACGAGGAAGGGACGCAACTTATTATTCTCCTCGAAGGCAGAGCGCACTATATCCACGGAGGAGCCGAGGGGATTCTTGCCACCCACCAGCCCGAGTTCCGGATTGATGACAACCGTCATGCCGAGTTTGTCGCCAATGACCGGCTGATAGACCCAGCCGTGAACATCCTTGTGTTCGCCATCGACGTCGCCATCCTCGTCTGTCCAGATGGGTTTAGAGGTGGTGCCGCCGCCCTTTGCGGTGTCGGGCGTGCCATCATCCGCGAGGGCGTAGAAGGATTGGGTCGAGAGCCAAGCACCGGTCTGCACATCGCCCTGACCGAGGTTGACGCGGATGGTGTTCTGCGCGGAGGGCGGTTCGTCCACGAAGACCAGCGTGATGACAAACTCGTCCTGGTCGCCAAAGGTGAAGACCTCGGTGGCAGCGGGGTCGGAGGCAATATAGTCCGGGTTGAAGGTGATGGTGCCCGAGGGAGTGGTCTGGGTGACGCCGGAGGCATCGGTGTAGGTGGTGGTTTCGACGACGGCGCGGAAGACGCCATTGCGGTCAGCCGTGCCCATGCGGATCCAGTCCTGCGTCGGGGCGTCGGGGTTGGTTGTCGCCAGCGCACGGAGGCGGGCGACTTCGGCGGTCACCTGCTCCTCGGTGAGGGTTTGATCCTGCCCGATGAGCATGACGTGCCCGACGAGTTCGGGGGGCAACTCCAGCGACTCAAAGCGGTAGTTGGCTCGCGGACGGAAGGAGAGGACTTGCGTCTTGCCGGTGGAGGCGTCGAACTTCCAATCGATGCCACTGAGGGTGGTGGTGAGGGTGCCCTGGGTGCTGGCGACGCCGGAGGTGGCGGAGGTGGTGAAGTAGCCAGGGTTGTATTGGTAACCGCACAGCACGCCACCATAGACCGTATTGCGCAAGAGGGAGGAGACGGAGACTTGGTTCCACTCGGGGTTGGTATCGGGGGAGAAGCCCTCGTTCGCGGTGTCCCGGCTCTCGGTGGTGGAGAAGACCCACTCGGTGCGGTCGGCAACCTTGGAGGATACGCGAGGCAATCCGCTCGCGTCGTAGTACCGCTTGCCGATGAGCTGGACGGAGCCGGCGGAGCCTGAGGCGTCGCTCTTGCCTGCCACGACGTAGTAGGTTTCAGGCTTGGAGAGCCAGTCGTTCTGGGTCAGCGAGCCGGGCACCGACACGTCCGCGCCACCCTCAGCCGTAACTTGCGACCAGACGCCACCTTCCGCAGCTCCGCAGGGGCGAATCAGGACGTAGGCGCGACGCGCCGTCTTTGCCACGGAGGTCGGCAGGTCGACGGAGTTATAAGAATAGGAAGAGGAGTTCGACGCCACCCGCGTTACACCCGCGAGGGAGACTTCGCCATCCTGTGCGCCGGTGTCGGAAGAGTAGGCGCGCACGCTCCAGCCGTGGTTGGTGGTGTCCGGGACGTTGGGCGTGGCGTTGAGGATGCCGTCTCGCGGGATGGGCATGACCACTTCGGCGTAGGGCGAAGAGGTGCCACCAGCGAGGTTCAGTTCGTTGAGCCATGCCGATTGCGGCGGCGTGCTGTAGAGGTAGAAGTACGGCGCGGTGTTCTCGCTGGGCTTGCCGGCATTCAAGTCCGAGAGCGGTTGATACCACGAGGGGACGGTGAAGACGCCCGCCTTCTCGCCGGGGGAGGCTTGCGGGAGGAGGAAGGAGACCGTGCTGTTGCCGGAGTCGGACTGCACGGTGGCAGTGTAGACGCCCCAGACGCAGAAGGGAATCGCGGGTTCCTTCTTGGCGAAGGTGGAGGCGTCGGACTCGTTGTATCCCATCGCCGAGGCGTAGGTATCGCTCAGGATGCCGACGAGCGACGTGGATGCCACGCTCCCGCCCGAGGGTGCCTTCAGCTCGGCGTAGCGCATGTTCCCCTTGGGGCCGAAGACCGACTGAATCTGGGCTATCGCCTCGCTGTACTCCATCCCGAGGAGGGAGACGGTGGTAGACTCGGTGGCGTCGTCGGGGGTATACGTGAGGGTCAAGCCCGCCCAGGGAGCCTGGAAGCCCCGCCACTGCGTGCCCTCGGCGGAGAGCCCGGCAGGGGAGGGATAAGTAACGATAAAGGAGGTCAACTGCGCGTCGTCTGCCTGCGTTTCGTCGTAAGTTACCGAGAAGCCGAATCCGCTCCCCCACCACGGCTGATACCGACTCGAATCGTCCGTGGTTCCACCGCAGTAGGGCGAAACGTGCGTGATGACGTCCTTATAGGAAGAGTTTTCGTTGAAGGCGAATGTCGCCTTGGCTTCAACGTTATAGCGATCCTCGTCCGAGGTGCCGCCGGGCTTGACGAGCGAGAGCTTGATGGTAAACGTCTTGGAGGCGGTGGGCACGGTGAGCGTAACCCAGCCCTGCGCATCCGGGTCGCTCGCGAGGGTTTCTCCGCCGATGAGCTGTGCTGCGATCTTGTCGCGATCGGTCTCCGCCTCGCCGGACTTGGCGTCCATCAAGCGCAGACTTACCGCGGTGATCTGCTGGAAGGGGAGCGCGGAGTAGGTCAACGCCACCTTCCGGTTGCTCATCGCGAGTGCCCAGGTCTTGGGCGTGGAGCGTCCGGCGCGGTAGGTCTCGGTAACATCGGAGCCGGCATCGTCCAGGATTTCCAGGAAGTGCGTACCGAGGAGGTTACCCTCAAGGGTGGAGGAGACCGAGCTTCTGGAGAGGGCGCGATATTTGAGCAGGTACTGATCGGGGTTGATCTGGCGGGGCGTAACCTGCGTGTAAGGCTGAGTGGCACCCGCCGGGACATCGGTGGGGGTAGGCTCATTCTGGCGCGGGGTCAGCGTGGGATTCACCCCGGCAGGCCACGAGAGGGCGTCATCGCAAAGCGCGGTCAAGTCCATGGGGCCGTTCGCTTCGGTGTTGTTGGTGGCGTTCTTGCGGGTAACCCAGATGCCACCCATGTCGACCGTCGCCATCGAGTTGGCGTAACTGCTACTGGCGTAGTCCTGCACGGGCTCGAAGGTGCCGGCAGTCTGGTTGAAGCGTTTGTCGGTTCCGGCTAACGCGGGGTAGAAGTTCGCCTTAGTCAGACGCCGAGCGTGGGCTTTCGCGAGGGTGAGCTCGCTCTCGTTGAGTTTCATCGTGCCGAAGTCGGTGTCGGCGTCCCAACCGCCATCGAGGAAGGTCTGATACCACTCGGAGGCGAAGCCGTTGTTAACGTAGGCTGCGCGGTAGGCGTCATAGAGGGTATCGATGCTCTGCTGGTAGGCGTCGGTCTCCGCTGCGGTGATGGTGCCCTCGCCTGCCGTCGAGAAGACCACAATGTGCTCGGCTCCGCCCGTGGGGCGCAAGAGGAGCAAGCTGGCAGCATTGTTCGAGCCAAGGCCCTCGTATCCCAAGCCTCGGGAGATGACGCCACCATTGCGGGTAGACGCCGGCAAGTCCGAGGTCTTTACCCCGCCGATCGTGGCGAAGAGGCTATTCAAAGACGAGAGCGCGGTGTAGAAGGCACGCTCCGCGGTCGTGTCCACCACGCGCTTGGCGGGGACGGCTCCGGTATCGGGCTGTTGAAGCGTGGTGCCGTCGGCAATGATAAAGCGATTGTCGTCGGCGAACTCGAAAGTGTTAGATTTCGTGGCGAGAACTTGCCAACCGCCGATGTCCAGAGCCACCGGTGCGCATAGCTCCACGAAAGGTGCGAACTCGCCTTTCGCCGAACCCTGATCGCGCAGGTCGAACTCGTTAATGAAGACTTCGCCCGGCAGGCAGGAGTAGACCCAGAAGTACGGCGAGAAGAAGTCCGCGCCCTGCTCGGCTTTCGCCTGCAACTCGGCGTTCAGCCCACGCGGGAAGTACCACGGGAAGTCGGTGTAGTCCGTCGGCGAAATCTGCGTGGCATACCACTGCTCGCTGTCCTCCTCCTGGAAGACTGCCCACGCGCTGTAGCGCACGAGCGAATTGGCGGGAAGCTCGGTTACACCAAGCCCCTTTAGGTCACCGAAGTAGCGCAGCTCCGAACTCCCCTCGGCACGCGTCAGCTCGACGGTGTTCGCGATGCCGAGAGCGGCGAGCTCGTCCGTCGTGAGCGTGGAGCCACTGCCGGTGCTCAACGTGGTGCGGAGATTCTCCAAGTTGCCCGAGAGGTCGAACCACGCCGAGAGTGGCCAATCGTTTACGGCAGTCTTGTCCCACGCATAGATGGGGCGCTCGGTCGAGGCGGAGTAGGTCTGACCGAGGACGTTGGTATACTCGTAGTCGGAGGTGTAGCGTTTGACCTTTGAGGTCGCCGAAGCCGAATTCTGCATATCCAGCGTTACGAAGACGCGGATGGAGTCTTGCTTCAGGAGCTGCGCGTGCCCAAGCTCCACCATCGTGCGCAGGAGCGGGGAACCGGCGACCGGCTGCGAGAGCGGAGAGTTGCGGTCGAAGTCCGTGGCTACATCAATCCCTGCCACGTTGGAGAACGCCACCTTCTCCACCCGCAACGAGGGCGAGAGCGGATTTATCACAGCGACGCGATCCACCAACACGCGGGCATGAGGAGGCGTGCGACTCTCACCCGTGGAGCTCGTGAAGCCGTCGTCGTCAACGCTGTCGCCTTCCAAGTAGGCGCGCAACTGGAGTCGACGCACGTTGGCGCAGGCGAAGGCATCCGTTGACCCGCTTTCGCCGGGCGTCATGTCGGCATTGAGCTTCGTATAGTAATAGGAGAACTTGGAGAGGTCGATGTCGTAAGTCTTGTAGACGGTGTTCTCCACCTCCACGTAGGTCAACGCCTTATAGTTCGCAAGGTCGGCGGAGTCCACCTCCTCCTCGCTGGCGAAGATGTAGAGGCGCATCGGCGACCTCCGGGGCTCGACCAACCGCGCCGAGAAGACCAACCGCCCCGCGCCATTCTCCAGGTGGGGCGAAGCCAACACGCTCTCCACGTAATTTCCGTCCGCCTCCGAGCCCTGCGTATTCCCGGTTACGTCGTTAAACTGCAACGCCTGCGTGAGGCGACTCTTCTCGGCGAAGTGCTCCTCGGAGCTGTCCGCGGCGGCGCGGTCCTTCCAGAAGAGCTCCGAGACGGGGTCTGTAGTGAACTTCACGTTCGTGGCAGACCAAGAAGCCAACGTGCTTGAGCCGTTGTCCGTAACGCGCAGGTCGTCGATGTAGACGTAGGGGTCGTCCGTCGTCTCCAGTCCCTCCGTAACCAACACCAGGCGCAGAAGCCCGCTGACCCCGACCAGCTCTGCGCCGTCGAGCTTCGGCGTGATGCTTGCCGTTACCCACGCGCCGGCGGTGTTCGAGAGCTCAACGGCTCCCGAGACGTCCATCCACCCGGAGCTGTCAGGTCTAGCCGTCCCGAGGTAGTTATTGTAAATCCGACTCGCCTGCTGATACTGTAACATCACCCGCACGGGCGTATCCTGCTCCGAGGGAATGCGATACCGGAAGCTGACCGTGCCGAAGCCCGTTTCCGTATACGGCATATAGAGCGCGAGCGTGTCTCGCGTGTTGGTGATGCCATCCGTCGCGCCCTCGGTGCCTTGCGCGGTATTTGCCCGCGAGCGTTGCAGAAGCACGCACTGCTTGCCGGTGTAGTCCTTCGCCGCCACATCCAGCTGTTCGTCCTCTTCCGGGCGAATCCACACGCCGACCCCCGCGAACCCGTTCGACGAGAAGAAGCCCACGTCCGTATAGAGTGGCACGTAGCTGTCACCGTTGCGGTTGTTGTCATTTCCGCACCACGAAGAGAGGAAGAGATTGTCGATAAAGACGTTGCACTCGTCTCCCGCCGGCATTATCTCTAGCGTGGAGTTCGTTATGCCCAGCGTTACGCTAACCGTCGTTCCCGCAGTGTTGGTTGACTTGTAGAATTCCGTGGCGTTACCGCTCTCCGGAGTTATGCGCAACTTCACCCGCCCGGCTTCATCGGCTGGAGGTGTACGCCGGGAGACCTGAATCCGCGTACTACTCGAAGGATCCGCGGTGAGCGTCCAAGAAAGTCCCCATGAAGACTGCGACGGCTGATCCAACTGCACCTCCGCGGGCAGAATCGCCGCATACGTTGCCGCATTGGCGAAGGGCGTCGCAACCGCGCTCTTGGCTCTCAAGACCTGCCGGAACCGCGGACGGCACTCCGCCGAGCCAACGCCCAGGATGTAGGGCGTGGTGGTCGAGACGTTCGCTCCGCTCGAAAGGAATTGGCGCGTATACGTCGAAGGCGTTGCCGAAGACGCCGTGCCGACTGCCAGTTCGCCACTGTCCGTCACCCAAAGGGCGAATGCTCGTCCATTAAGCACGCCACCCAAGTCGCGATACGTGCTTGGATCGTCAGCTGTGCCCGCCAAGACCAAGCGTGTAGGATCCGTCCCG
>CAVDHG010000028.1:10369-14233 GCA_963608725.1 Agathobacter rectalis
GCCTGCGATTTTGGTGAAGTCTGGCATCCAGAAGGGGAGCGTGGTGTCGCTCCCGCGCCCGACTTCAAAGGTGTCGGTGAAGGAGGTTGTCTGCGCGAGCGGCCCCTCATCAGGGATCCAGCCGGCGGTTACGGCACTCCCGTCCGTTGCCACTTCGCAGTCGAAGTCCGCCGTCCGCGAATCCACATCCTCCTTGAAGTCTGCCTTCGTAAAACCATCCGAGGGCGCATACCAGGTGTTAAAGTCCTGCCAGAAGGAGCCGCACAGCTTCGCCACAATCTGCGCCCCTGCCGCCGTAACATCCTGGGGCATGGCAAGCTCGAACATCACGTGCGAGTTCGTCAGGTCGTCGAGCGTGATCACGAGGGGCGTGGCGGCATCCTCCCCGGTCGCCTGAACGAGCGTCTCGGACACCGCCGGAATCGCGGAGACCTGCGGGGGCATCGTCCCGGAAATCGCCGTGGCATTCTGCCCGAACCACGTTACCGTCTCGTTCCCGGCGTTGTCGGTCGTAACGGCTCCCACTTTGCAGGAGAGCACGCCGGTGGTAATCGCCCCCGAGTCGTCGCCCCAGGCATAGACTGCCGTGTCGTCATCCTCCAGGCGCAACTCCTTAAGCACGTCTGCTCGCCACGTCGTCAGCCCTTCCGAGGGCTTCGCAGCCGTCGGCAACAGGGGCACGTCTACCGTCTCCAAGGTGTACGCCCCTGCCTCTCCCGAGCGATAGGTTACGCGCAGGAAGACCCGCGCCTGTTGCGTCTGCTGTTCGCGATAGTCGAGCAGATAAGGCTCCTGCACCGTAATCGGGTCTCCCGCCTCATCGGTGGAGGTAACCGCATAGGTCGTCGCCTCGCCCTCAACCGTTTCGCGCTCATCGATCAGCGTCCGCCCCGCCTTGAACGAACCCAGCACGCGGTAACTCAACGCCATGTCGTAAACGCCCGGGAGCACGCCGGAGACGTTCCCCGTTGCCGCGTCCAGGAAGAAGGCATTCTCCTCCACGTTCACCGAGCCGTCGGTGGCGGTGATCAGCGTCTCCTGCGCCAGGGTTGTCTTCAGCGTTGCCGCCCCGGTATCCGCATTGAAGCTCTCCACCGTGAGGGGCGCGGAGTACCACGAGCGCGTCAGGTCCAGATCTGCCCGACGGCGCAGCTTGAGCGTAACGTCATACCCGCGGGGCACGGTTACTCCCGTCCCGCCCGTCGCCGCGAAGCTTACCGTTGCCGTCGCGTCCTGCGCCGTCCCGTCATCGGCATACGCCTCATACGCCGGGTGCTTCGGCGAGAAAACCGCCCTGCCGAACGTTGCCACCGGGCTGGCAGAGCGCACCGCCAGGTTCCGGATAACGAGCGTTACGCTTTCGGCGTTTTCCGCCGTGGTGTCCAGCCTCGTGGCGCGCACAATGCGGAACTCCGAGTCCCCGTTCGCCACGCCGTCAAAATCCACCGTGTAAGCCGTAAAGGTCGTTGCCGAGACTTCTACCGTCGCCACGTCCGTCCACGTCGTCCCGCCTCCTTGGCGCCACTGCACGAGCAGTTCCTGCGCCCAATCTCCGGTCGCCGAGGTCAACGCCTCGAAGCTGATAGCCGAGATCCCGTCCGGATAGCGGGGCGACTCCAGCCGCGCATAATCCGAGTAGTCCGTGTTATTCCCCACCACGTTGAGGAACTGCAACCCGACGTCTCCTGCGCCGTTCCGCCCCACCGAGCCGCGATAGATGTGCCACGCGTCCCCATGCACGCCGGGCATGGCGCGAAGCACGTTATCAAAGTACCCTCCCAGCGACTGCTGTTTCGACGACGTGTCTACCTTATCATCGTCATCCGATTTCGACCCTTGCCAGAGGCGCACGTCCGCAAAGGTCTGATACCGCCCCAAGTCCTGAATATCCGAGATACGCGCAAAGGAGCCTAAACCGTAGCGCGAAGCTGCATACCATTCATACGTCGCCTTCCCCGTCAGGAGCGAGGCGATCATCGGGTTCGTGCTCTCCAACGTCGTGAGGTTGCTAATGTCATAGCTCGCCACGGAGAGGAAGGTGCTCTCCCACCGCGCCGGGTTGTGCTCCCATCCCTTGGCGACATAACCCGAGGCTCCGGAGATCACCTCCCCCTTCACGTTGGTGGTCTGACCCGACACCACCGCGTAGAGATTAAGCTTCGTGGGGTCGCTCTCGATGCCCGAGGGGTCGGTGGTGCTTGTCTGGGGCATGGGGTAAAACGCCGTCTTGAGCGGGGTATCGCTCGCGCTGTAGGGAGCGTCGCGCACCAGGGCGATCGAGCCGTCGAACGCCGTCGCAGGTCCCTTGTGCTTGCGGAACATCAACCGCACCGGGCTGGCAATGACCGGCACGCCCCCGTAAGTCGTCGACGACGCCGACCGCGGGATCGACACCGTAACCTTCACGCGCACCTTCGTGGTGCTGTCCGTGATCGTGGTGCCTGTGCGCGTGTCGTTGGTGCCGTCATCCCCGGCGTCAATCAACGTCAGCGCATAGGTTACCGCGTCGCTCTGCACATAGCCTTGTGCCGGGAGGCTTCCGCCCCACAGCAACCCGGCAAGCAACGCCGGGAACATCCAGAACTTCAGTCGCCTGCTCATGATCAATCCCACTTCTCGCCGGAGGCGTTAACGCCACCCGAGCCGTACCATTTGGAGAGTCTCTTTCGCCGATCCTGATCGGGGGAGGTCGGATCCCGTGAGGGGTCGCGCACCGCCTCCACGTGTCCATCGGCGAAGCACACGTGCGCATACATCGCGCCGTTGTTCTCGTGATTAAAGCCCATGCTCTCGTCCCCGTCGTCCCAGTCCCAGACTTGGTCGCCCTCCAGGGCGTTGGCTTTCTTCAGCGCGTTGTTGTCCAGGTCAAGCTCCACGAAGAGAACCGTCTGCGCCGGTAGTGCGCTCGTCTGCGAGGAGCTGTCGATGTAGGGCGTGAGGTCTTCCTTGCCGTACCGGATGCCGTAGGAGCCTCCTCCGCCGGCGTACCCTCCGCGGTTGGTGTCGTAGATGTCCTTATCCGTTCCCGTAACGAGATTCATCGCGTAGGCTCGGCAGATGTTCGCTCTTGCCACGCCGAGCTTCTGCACCGCCCGCTTCTCGAAGGTGGGGTTGGAATACGCCCTTAAGTCCTTCCCCAGAAGCTCGAAGAGTGCCCCATTGATGATGGCGACTTGCGCTTGCGAGTAGGCGTCCGTGGCTTTCGCTTGCCAGTTGGCAGGCTTCGGACTCATCCCGCCATTGTTGGACTTCGAGTCCCAGCACGTGCAACAGCCGTCCTCGTTCACATACGTGCCCTTCGCGTCCGTATCCTTGCGCCCTAAGCCGTAATCGTCGGCGGCGTAGCCGTCGCCCAACTTCTCGGAGGCGGACTCATCCCCCTTCGAACGCGGACAGCTATGCTCGAAGTAGACCCAGCCCCGCGCTCGCCCGTAACGCGTCTGTTGGTCGTCATAGTTGGTGGGGTTAATCCAGGTAAAGCTTGCACTGTAACCGCCCGCTGCCGGGTAGCAATTCTCCGTCTCGCTCCGGTAAATGATGGCTGCTCGCCCCAGGCGCATCAGGTTATTCCGGCTGACGGCTTCATCCCCCGACGTGCGAAACTTCCCCACAACGGGAACCAACGCCAACGCCAGCACGCCAATAATGACTATCACGACGATCAGCTCGATCATCGTGAAGCCGCACTTTGAATGCGCTCGCTTCATACGTCCCAACCTTCTACCATTAAGAACAGTATATCTAAAAAGCGACAATAAATAAAGCAAAATCCGCA
The DNA here is from genome assembly GCA_963608725.1 of Agathobacter rectalis. Taxonomy (GTDB): domain Bacteria; phylum Verrucomicrobiota; class Kiritimatiellia; order RFP12; family DVOR01; genus Spyradenecus. The sequence goes on from CAVDHG010000028.1 coordinate 14,145, forward strand.
CTCCCGCCCTAACCTTCCTCCCAATCTCTCCCCCTCCTCCCCCACCCCGCGAACCAAAACGAAACGGGCGCACCCTTCGGCACGCCCGC
>CAVDHG010000029.1:0-14118 GCA_963608725.1 Agathobacter rectalis
ACAACCGATCACCCCCCAACGGCGCGAACCGTTTTTCTGCTTTGCGCCCTAATCGTTTTTTCCCTCCGCACCGCGTTTCCCCAAAACGCGAGGCGGGCGCACCTCAATCTTGACGCCGACGCTCCCCAATCCCGGTTCAACCCCACCTCCCCCGCAACCGAGATTGACCTGTCTCCGCACCGCGTTTCACCCAAACGCGAACCGACCTCACCCCGATCGCGGTTCGGACACCCCCTTTTTCCCTATCTTTACCAAAAAGGTAGCGATTCCCCTTCCCCACCCCCTTGAACCGAGTTTGGGGTCTGTCCGCACCGAGATTGACCCGATCGCGGTGCGGAGACTCCCCAATCTCGGTTGCGGGGGGTTAGGGTTAACGTTCTTAAAGGAGGGTGTCGCCGTTGAGGCGAGTGGGACGAAAAGGGGTCAATTCCCCGCGGTGGGATTCGGCGGGCAGACGGCACCGGATGTGTTGTTCGCTCCAGCCCTCGCGGAAGCCGTTCTTCATACGTTCCGGGATAACCGTCAGCTCCTGCCCGATAAAGTTCGGCAAGGTGCGCTTCCGGGTGCTCTCTGCCACTGCCGTTAGGGCTTCCGCTCGCCTCTTAATTTCCTCGGAGGGGACTTGGTCGGGGAAGTCCGCAGCCGGTGTCCCCGGGCGACGCGAGTACGGGAAGATGTGCGCGGCTGTAAAAGGGTATTGCGCAAGGAAGGCGCGAGAAGCCTCTGCGTCCTCGGCTGTTTCGCCGGGAAGCCCCGCGATCCAATCCGCGCCCAGTCCGCAGAGGGGCACCGCCTCGCACAAGCGGTCAAAGAAACGCCTCAGCTCCTGCGCCGTGTACCTCCGCCCCATCCGCTTCAAGAGCGCGTCCGACGCCGTTTGAATCGGCAAGTGCAGAAACGCGCACACTCTCCCCCCTGCCGACGCCACCACGTTTATCAGCTCCTCGCCCTCCACCTCGCAAGGCTCCAGCGAGCTGAGCCGAAAGCGTCCCTCCCCGCGCACGTCGCACAGTCTCCGGAGCAACTCCACCAAGCCCACGCCCGTCTCCGGGTCGCGGTAGAGCGCGAGGTGGCACCCGGTCAAGACAATCTCTCGATACCCCTGCGCGAACAACTCCTCCGCCCGGCGCAGGAGTTCTGCCATCGGCGTTGAGACCGGTTTCCCGCGCAGGTGCGGAACAATGCAGTAGGCGCAAAAGCGGTCGCACCCATCCTCCACAATCAGCGAAGCGCGGGTGCGCCTCCTGGGCAGAGCTTCGGGCGCACCGCTCGACTCGCTCACGCACCCTCCACCCGCGAAGGCGAGCACGGCGTCGAGCCATTCCCCCTTCTTGGCGTGCGGGAGCACGAGATCTGCCGTTCCTGCTGGGAGCACCGTTGCGGCGCAACCGCTGAGCACGACCTTCGCGTTCGGGCGTTTCCGCTTGAAGGCGCGAATGCGCCGGAGAACCTCGCGGGCGGCGGGAGCGGTAACGGCGCAGGAGTGGACGCAGAGCACGTCCGCCTCCTCCGGCGAGGCAACGCGCCACCCGCGCTCGGCGAGTGCCTTCTGCCACAGCTCCGCCTCCGCCTGGTTGAGTCGGCATCCAAAAACGAGAAAAGCAAAGGCAGGCGCGGAGAACTCAGCGGGCATGGACGCGCTCCACGCGGTGCTCGATGGCGATGGGCACGAACCGCTCCGGATGCGTGGCGCGCCGCAGGATGCGCGTGGCGTAAGCCTCGTGAAAGACGCGCCCGTCTCCCGTTTCGCTCTCGCGCCCGTTGTACCTTTGGAGAGCCGCCCGCCACGAATCGAAAAAGGCGTTCGGGCGGTTGGCGATCGGTTGCCCGGAGGTTCCGAAGCCCTTACGCGCCAACCACGCCACGCCGGCGCGGATGTTCCCCTCCGCCGAGCCGGTGTTCCGTTGCTCGGGCTTCGCAAGCCCCACCGTGAGCTTGGCGTCCACCCAGTCGCCCGGCACGTTCACCTGCATGGGGTCAACCTCCCACGCGGCTCGCGAGCGTGCGCCAAGCCCGCCACTCTCCTCGATCATCAGAGCCTTGACAAGCGCGGGAGAAAGCGCGGGGATATTCGGCATCTGCCCCGCACCCGCGCCGAGGAAGGATGCCGGAGAGGCGTTGAACTCCGCGACGATTCGCAAGATCAGCGCGTCATACTGCTGGTACCGCTCATCCTCAAACCCGGCAAAGACCGGCAAGGCGTCTTTCCCCGCCTTCGGACGCTCCGCCGGGACAGCTTTTGGCTCCTTCGCGTAGGGCGTCTGCGCCAAGCAGGAACGGTAGAAGGCGTCAAAGCGCGTGAGGAGCTCCTCCTCTTCCGGGAGGATGAGCCGCCGGTCGAGCACAAACGCGCCCCAGCGGTCAAAGGTGTACCGCCGCCCCTGCCACGTCAGGGCAAAGCGCAACGCACGCTCCGCGGTTGGCTCCTCCGCTTCGCTCGAGAGCTCCAACCAAGCCTCGTGCGCCTCAGCTCGCCGATGCAAGCGCACGAGCAGGGCATCGACCTGCAAGCACAGCGAGCAGACGCCCGCCCGCGCCTCCTCTTTAAGGGGCACCTCCGCCGACTCCGGGAGCGCAACGCCCGGTGCCCACTGCTCCGGCGTAATCGGCTCAAGCGTCAACACCTCCGCCCCCGCGAGAAGGGACGCAAGAAAAGCCCATGCGCAGAGAAGACGCTTCACCGCTTCCTCCCCACGAAAAGGAAGGGCTCGTAGGTCAGCGTTACGCCCCCCGCCTCGTCCGCGAAGTCCCGCGCATACGCCAACTCGAAGGCTTCGAGTTTCCCACGCGTCCACCGATCGCCCGCGCCGGTCGCCGTAACGCCCGTTGCCTTCAAGTGTCGCAACACCGCCTTCGCGTCCGGGAAGTGGAGCACCTCAAGCGCACGCGCCGTCTCCAACGGTTCGAAGTGCTGGGAGAGCGTAGCCGTGAATTCCGCGAAGGTGGGGTAACGCAATCCCTTACCGGTGAGCGACGCCGTCTCCTTTAGCGTCTCGGGTCCGAACCCGGAGAGAGCCAGAAAACCGCTTGGGAGCAGTGCCTCTGCGCAACGCCGAGCGAAGGCATCCAGATCGCCCAGCCACTGCACTGCCGACGCGCTCGCCACCACGTCGAAGACGCCCGGGAGCGCAACCTCGCGTGCATCGCCGGGGAGGAAGCGCGTGCGCGGCACGTTCGCGAAGCAGATGCCCATCTCCGGGCAGAGGTCGTTCACCACCAGCTCCGACGGCGCGAAGCGTGCCATCAGCCGACGCGTCAGAAGCCCCGTCCCGCAACCAATCTCCAGCATCCGCGGGGCGAGCAGACGGCACACGCGCCCCAACTTCTCCACCAGTTGCTCGGCGACGCGCCGTTGCACCGTTGCCTCCGATTCGTAGGTGGCAACCGCCCGAGCGAAACGCGGAATCAGCGCGGAGGCTCCCGTCATGGCTCCTCGCCCCGTAGAAAGCGCGCAAAGATCTCCGGCGCCCAGTGCGCCCCGGGGCGTTGCTCTGCCTGCGGGAAGGCGGCAAGCTGCGCGGCGGGAGGAAAGATACGGTCGCCCGCGCACGCCAAGGCGCGAGTCCACCGCAATTTCGGCGCAGGCTCGGCGCGAATCGCACGCTCGATCGACGCTAGTTCCGCTCGGAGATCCTCGACGCCACGCTTCGGCGCGTGCTCAAGAAAACCCTTTAACGCCTCCGCGCCCCCGCACATCCTCCGGCGAAACCGCAGGAGCCCCGCCTCCGAAAAGCCCTCCAGCGTCCCCTTAAAGACCGCCTCAGGAATCCCGCGTGCGTCATCAATCGGATAGGGCGTGCCGTTGACCGCGGTTGCCGAGGCAAGGGGAAAGGCGTCGCCCAAGACGCGCCCTGCCGCCCAGACCCCCATGCTCCACGCCATCAGGTGCACAGGTTTATCCTCCGGCAACGCAGAAAGCGTTCCCAACTCAGTATAATCCCAGACCAAGCGCGTATCGACTGCGCCGAGCATGGGCAGTAACGGCTCCGGATCCATCCCCCACCCCAGGAAGAAGAGGAGAAGCCTATCCGCCCGCTCACCTTTGAACAACTGCTCTTTCACATCCTCTATCTTACCAAATCCCCCTCCACCCTCCCCCACCCCGCAACCGAGTTTGGGGAGTCTCCGCACCGCGATCGGGGTAATCGCGGTGCGGACAGACCCGAAACTCGGTTCAGAGGGGTATCTTTGGTGAATCCCTACCTTTTTGGTAAAGAATGGAGAAAAGGGGGGTGGTCGAACCGAGATTGGGGCGAGGTCGGTTCGCGTTTGGGGTAAACGCGGTGCGGAGAGACCCCAAACGCGGTTGCGGGGGGTGGGGAGAAAAGTGGGGGATTTGGTAATATAGGAGGCTAGAAAGCGTTATGGGAAAAGGTAAGATTCTATTGCATGCGTGTTGCGGGGTTTGCTCCTCGCATTGCGTGCGCTTTTTGAAGGCGTGCGGTTGGGAGCCAATCCTCTTCTTCTCCAACTTCAACATCTTCCCGCACGCCGAATATCTCAAACGCCGAGAAGCCCTTAAGACGTTGGCGCAAGCCGAGAGCGTCCCCTGGGTGGAGGATGTGCCCGACCACGATTTGTGGCGCGAAGAGGTCGCGGAGGGTTATGAACGGTTCGCCGAGGGCGGAAGTCGTTGCCGGCGTTGCTTTTATTTCTCGCTTAAGCGGGCGTTCCGGGCGTGCGACACTCTATCTTGCCCGGCTTTCACAACGAGTCTCTCCGTCTCCCCGCACAAGTCCAGCCCCCTCCTCCACCAAATCGGCGGGCGAATCGGCGATAAACGCTTCATCCCTTACGACTTTAAGAAGCAGAACGGCTACCTCAAGTCCGGGCAGATTGCGCGGGAGTTGGGGTTGTACCGCCAGAAGTACTGCGGGTGCGAATTCTCAATGCGGGGTTGCGAGAGGGCGTAAAGGGTTCTCACGCGCTGCCGGAGGGGGACACCTTGCGCGGGGGAGGAAAAGTCTGCTATACTACGCATCGACATTGAGGGAGTAGCCGGTGCGCTTTTGCACGGTAGACCAACAGTCCCGACCGAGAGGTCTGGTCTACCTGAAATGGTGAGACTCATGTATGGCGTTAACCGCCGCATGGGTTCACTCTGCTCCTTTAACGGAATGACCCGTGCGGAAAACCGCCGGGTCTTTTTGTTTTCCGAAGGCTCGGCGGAAGATGGCGAAAGGAAGGAAAAGCGGATGGAAGCATTTCACGCGCAGTCGATCGAGGAGGTCTTGAGCCAACTCGGGTGCGACAAGCTTCAAGGGCTCAACGCGCAACAGGTCTTGGCGCACCGTGCGCAATACGGCGCAAACGTCTTGGAGGAGCCTCAGCCCCCTACTCTCCTCAAGCGTTTTCTGCTCGCGCTTAAAGAGCCGATGTCGCTCCTGCTCTTGCTGGCTCTGCTCCTGCTCCTTGTCGTGAACGGGGCGCGACTCTGGAGCGGAGGCGAGACGGAGTTTGCCGAGTGTATTGGCGTGGCGGTGGCGATCGCGCTCTCGGTCGGAATCTCGGTAGGCATGGAGGGGCGGAGCGACAAAGCGTTCCGGGCGTTGAAAAAGCAGGGAGCCTCGGTCAAGGTGCGCGTGCTCCGAGAGGGGAGCTGGGTGCTCATCCCGCAAGAGGAGCTGGTGGTGGGCGACCTCATGCGCGTAGGGACGGGGGACAAACTCGTTGCCGACGGGCGGCTGGTTGAGGCGCACGGAATCGAGGCGGACGAATCGGCTCTGACGGGGGAGAGTATGCCCGTTGCCAAATCCGCGGAAGCCGTGCTCCCGGTTGAGACGCCTCCGGCGGAGCGTTTGACGATGCTTTACGCCGGGAGCTACCTCCGCGCCGGGACGGGGCTTCTCGCCGTCAGTGCCGTGGGGATGCATACGGCGTTCGGGCACATCGCGCAGGCGTTGTCCAATCCTGAGCAGACCAAGACCCCGCTCCAAGAGAAACTCGAGCGACTCGGCAAGGCGATTTCCATGGCGGGCATCCTCGCGGCGGGCGTGGCGTTCGTCATTGAGCTGGGGTGGATGTTCGCCAAGGGGAACATCTCCTGGGGCGGAATGGGGGAAGCTTTCATCTCGGCAATCGTGCTGATCGTGGCGTGCGTGCCGGAGGGGCTGCCCACCATCGTGGCGATGAGTCTTGCCATCAACGTGGTGCGCATGGCGAAACAGCAGGCACTCGTGCGCAAACTCGTTGCCAGCGAAACCATCGGGTGCGTAACCTTCATTTGCACGGATAAGACCGGGACGCTCACCGAGAACCGGATGCGCGTGCGAGCTTTGGTAGACGCCTCGGGGAATTTGTGCACGCCTCAGGGCGTCCTCGCTGAGAATATTTGCCTGAATAGCACCGCGACCTTGCGCGAAGACGGGAAAGGCTTTGACGGGAACGCCACCGAGGGCGCACTCCTCGTTGCCGTCAAGGAAGCGGGGATTGACCCGCAGGCGGAGCGGACGCGGGCGGTGATTGAATCGGTCGAGCCCTTCTCCTCGGAAAAGAAGCGGATGCTGACAACGCTTGGCGGGGAAGCGGGCAAGGTGCTCGCGAAGGGGAGCCCGGAGGGAATCTTGCCCCTGTGTGCGCTGAGCGAAGAAGCGCGTAAGCAAGCCGAGGAAGCCCAAGCGGTTTGGCAGAAGAAGGCGTGCCGGGTGCTGGCGTTCGCGCATAAAGCGCCGGGCGCAGAGGCATTCACCTACGACGGCTTTGCGGCAATTGCTGACCCCGTCCGCCTCGAAGTCCCCGAAGCCATCGACGCCTGTCGCGATGCGGGTATTGACATCATGATGTTGACGGGCGACAACCTCCTCACCGCCACGGCGATTGCCAACGAGCTCAAGCTCCTGCCGGAAGGGAAGCGAGCCGTAACCGCCGCCGAGCTGGAGGCTTTGGATGATGACGCCTTCGCGCAAGCTCTGCGCTCGGTTCGCGTTATTGCCCGCTCAACGCCCACGGTGAAACAGCGCGTGGTGCAGACGCTCCAGAAGCAGGGCGAGACGATCGCCGTTACGGGCGACGGCATCAACGACGCCCCCGCCATCCGCTCGGCAGACGTGGGCATCGCCATGGGCATCACAGGCACTGACGTTACCAAGGCAGCAAGCGACATCCTCTTATTGGACGACGCCTTCACCACCATCGTCCGTGCCATTCGCTGGGGGCGCGGAATCACCGATAACTTCCGTCGCTTTCTCCTCTTCCAGCTCACCGTGAACGTTTCCTCCGTGCTGGTCGTGATCATCACCGTGCTCATGGGGCAGGAGCCACCCTTCTCGGCGTTGGAACTGCTCTGGATCAACCTCATCATGGATGGACCGCCCGCCCTCTGCCTGGGGTTGGAGAAGATGGGCAAGGATCTCCTCAAACGCGCCCCGGTGCGTCGGGATGCTCCCCTCGTCTCGCGCGCCATGGCGTGCCGGATGGGCGTTATCGGCGCGATCATCGCGCTCCTCTCCCTGGCGCAGTTGCGCTGGGACTTCCTCGGCGCAGGTGCCGCTGCCCCGACCGCCTTCTTCACGCTCTTTGTCTGTTGCCAGCTGGGCAACGCCATAGCCTCGCGTCTGCCCGATGGCGGGAATCCCTTCCGCGGACTTCTGGAGAACCCGGCTCTCGTGCTCACGCTCCTGCTCGCGCTGGTCTTGCACTGGGTCATCGTGGAGTTTGGCGGGGTTGCCTTTAACACGGAGCCTCTCTCCGCGCTGGTGTGGTGTAAGTGCCTCGCGGTCGCGCTCTGCATCCCGCTGGCGTTCACGCTTGTGCACGCCGTGCGCCGGATGCGCCGCGCCCAATAAAAAGCTTGCCCCCGCTGAACACGGGGGCAAGCGCAATCAGAAGTTTAGGAACGCTCCTGCGCCCGCGCCCTCTCGGCGCGGGCGCAGTCCTTTAGAAGCCTCGCGTGGAGAGCTCGGTCTGGAGCAACCGCTGGAAACTCTTGGAATCCTCTTCCGTGGGTTGGTAGCCCGGAAGCTCGGGTTCGAAGCCGAAGCGACCCATCTGGTCGAAGTACCACCGCGCCTTGTTGCCGTCCGAAAAGGTTACGATGCCGGAGACGATCGCGCCGGGGATAGTCTGGATGGAGTCGACCGTCACAGAGACGCTTCCGGGGGGCGTGGGGGCGGGGGCGGATTCCTCGCCGGCTTTCGGAGGAAGGTGCGCCTTCGTCACGTCGTCCGCCTCGACCTGCGCTTCCTTGTCCTTCACCTCAGCTCCTAACTCCATGACGAGCATCCGGACGTCGAAGAAGGTGAGGTGCACGTTAAACTCCGTGCGCAACCGGTTCTGCACGTCGCCCAAGGTTGCCCCTTGGGCGAGCCATTGACGGACGGCGGCAGTCTGCTCTTCGGTGAGTGTCATTCTGCGTTCTCCTTCGTGTCGTTCTCCATGATCTCGTGGAGGAGAGCCTGGCGCATCTCGCGGGCGTCTGCCAATTCGTGCTCGAGAGCCTCCGCCTCCTTCTGGGAGAGCTCCTCGCGGTCTTCACGCAAGGCGCTCTCCTTCTTCTCGATGGACTTATCCAGGAGCTCGATCATCTTCTTATCATGGGCGCGCTGGGCTTCCTGACGCTTCTCATGCGCCTCGAATTGCTTGAGCTCGTAGGCACGCTTCTGCTTCTCACGGCGGAGCATCTCCACATCGTCTGCCTGATCGGCGAGCGAAGAGCTAGACCAGCCCTTGTTCCAGACGCCCGCAGCATCCAGATAGTCCTTGCGCCGCTTGGCTTCCTGCTGGGCTTCCTCGGAGGAATTAAAGACGTAGGGCGTCAGGAAGATGAGCAATTCATCCCGGCTGTCAGCAAAGGTTGTGTACCCGAAGAGATACTTACCAACCCACGGGATGTCCTTCAAGAGCGGGATACCGCCCTCGCCTTCCTTCTTCGTCTGTTGCACCAATCCGCCAATGACGACCGTCTGCCCGTTCGTTACAGATATGTCGCCGGAGATCTTGCGCGTCGTGATAATGGGCCACTCTGCCGACGCTCCGCCGGAGCCAGACCCCGGAACATTCTGCGTCTTCGTGTTCTGCTGGAAAGTCTCCTCGAAGGTGAGCACCACCGTGCCGTCCGGGTTGATCCTCGGCGTTACTTTGACGGTAAGCCCGACCTCCTCCTGCTTGATGTCTGGCTGGTAATCCGAACCGCTATAGGACGAGCCCATGTACTTCATGCCGTTGTACAGATACGCCAACTCGGTCGCCTCAAGGGTCGCTTCCTTATTGTCCTGCGTCATCAGGATGGGCGAAGTGAGCACCTTCGAGCGCGTGTCCGATTCCGTAGCGCGGATGAGGAAGTCAAGGTTCAGCTTGCTAATTGTGCCGTAATACTGCGAGCCTCCGCTTATCGCGCCAAGCGCGGTGGTAACATTCGTTGCCAAGTTGAAGAGATTGTCGGGCGAAACGCCGGCATCGCTCGGCATTCCGCCACCGCCGTAGCCATCCCGATACTTGTCTCCGCCAGAGACGCGCTTGACCCATTGGATTCCCGTAGAAATATCCTCACCCAAGGCGACGCTAAGCACCACGGTCTCGATGAGCACCTGGGCGACCGGGACATCCATCTCGGCGATAATCTCTTTAATGGCAGCGAGATCCCCCGGAGACGCCATGACCATTACGGCGTTGATCCGGCTGTCCGCCAGAATCTTGATGTTCTCCTTGCGCAACTCCCCGAGCTTGCTCTTCGCGTTCCCGGAGAGTGCCGGCTGGGCGGTGGTGTTCCGGTTGTTGCCGGAAGTCAGGTTGCGGTTGTTTGCCTGATTGTTAGCGCGGTTGTTGACCGTCTGCTGGGTGGTGCTCTTGTTGGAAGCGTCTATCAATTCGTTTAAGAGGTCTGCCACGCCCTTGTTGCTATCCTTCGTCTCTGCCTGCGCGTAACGCAAGCGGATAATCTCCACGGCGATTTCGGGCGCGGTCTCGACGTCCAGCACCTTGATAATGCGCGAGAAGAACGCCATGTTCGAGGGGCGGGTAACGATGATCAGCTGGTTGGAGCGTTCGTCCGCCATAATCTGCACCTTCCCGCGGATCATGCCTCGATCGGCATCACTCACGAGCGCATCGCTCACCGCGGCAGTCTGCGTGGCGGAGGCGTCCTGCTGCGTGGCGTTGCTCCGGGTTACGCCCGGGAGCGTGCGCGAGATTGAGACGCCTCGTTGCATCCCCCCGCTGATCGAATTCCCGACCCGTGGCGCGGCGGTCGACTTCTTGCTCTTCTCGTCCTCCTCCCGCGAAGCCTGGACAAACTCCTCTAACGCCTTCTTCACGTCCGCAGCTTTGGCGTTCTTAATGGCATAAACCTGCACCTCTTCCAGGACGGGCATGGGCTTGTCGATGAAGTTGACGATGTCCAGCATCCGGTTGACGTTTTCCTGCGTGTCGGTTACGAGGAGGGAGTTCGTGCGCTCCAGGTACTGGATCTGACCATCCGGGCGCTTAAAGCTCTCGATTGCCTTCTGGGCTTCTTCCGCCGAGATGTTCTTGGGCGTGATAATCTGCCGGACGATCTTGCCCTCCTCGGGGTGCTTGCCGGAGGCAGGGATCTCCAGGAAGGTCTCAATGCCCTGCTGACCGATCGTCTTGAAGGGAACGACCAAGGCGAACCGCTCGCCCACGGGAATCAAGCCGATGCCATTGAGCTGGAGTTGCTGTTCAATGGCTTGCAGGTACTCTTCGTCCGTCCAGCTCTCCTCGTTGGTGGAGCGCAGGCTCATCGTAACCTTCGGGACGTCGGGCGAAGTCAGGAGCGTGCGGTGGGTAACCTGGGAGTAAATCTGCAGGAAGACTTCCGCGGGCGCATTGTCGAATTTCAGCTTCACGCGCCCATTCTTCCCGCGCTCCGCCTTCGCGAGCTGTTGCGCCACCTCGGTGGAGGAGGTGGCAGCATTCGCCGGAGTGTTCGCTTGAGTGGTCGCGCCGTTTCGGCGGAGGGTGGGCGTGCGAGCCTGCGCCAAGAGCGAGGAGGCAACCAAGCCCCCCAAGGCGAGCAGGGCGAATTGAGCAAAACGTGTATTCATGGCTGAAGGTCCTTCCGTACCATTGATTCAAAGCGTTAATTCGAGGCGTGGCGCATATACGCGCAGTTGAGCGTGAACGCGCCTTGGAGGATGCCGGGCTTCTTGGTGCTCGGGCGAATCGTTAAAGCGCGGACGTCCATCATGGCGTCCTGACGCGTCTCAATATCGTAGAGGAACCAGACGAGCGAATCGAGTCGCCCCTCCCAATCCCGGCACTCCAGCGAAAGCTCCGTAACGTCGCCCAGCTCTTCCTCCCCGCCGATAGAGCGTTGCGCGATGTTGACGTTGTTTGCCCGCGCCGTGTTGTCCATGATGGGGAGCCAGAAGGTATCCACGGATTTCCCCTCTGGGAAGACGGGCATCTTGCTCCGGAGCTGTTCATACTTCTTCTCCACCCGCGGGCGCATCGCCAGCACCGCCTTCTCGCGTTCGAGCCGAGCGCGTTGCGTCTGCCACGTTGCCCGCTCGCGTTCCCACGAAGCACGCGCCTTGGGATACCACAGCCCCAGCGAGCCGATGAGCACCACCAGCCCGAAGAGGAGCAGAAGCTTACGATCTCTTCCTGTTAAGCCATTCATAGTGCACCTTCCTCCTCGGTGGGGAAGACCAACTCCACGTCAAACCGCTGGCGACGCGTCTTCGGATCCTGCGTCAAGCGCGAGATCTTCACCTCATGGACGCGGGGATCTGCCTGCAATTTCTCCTTGAGCGCGTAGACATCTGCCGTATCATCCGAGAGCCCGCTCACCCGGAGATTCTGCTTCTGACGGTAGTTGACGGAGAGAAAGGTCATCGAGGGAGCCTTCGCCGTGCACAGGAGCCGGAGCATCTCCAGCGCGGAGTACTGCCGATCCTGATACCGCTCAATCATCGCGACCCGCCGGCGCAGTTCCAAAACGTCCAGGTAATCCCGGTGATGCGCGTTCAGCTGCGCGACCACGTTCGCACTCCGCTTCGCGTAAACCTGCGGGAGCGCAATGAGCACCAGCGCCACGATGAGCCACACCGCCACCGCCACCGCGCCCCCGATCAGCACCGCTTTCTTCCTTTTACGCGCCCGCGCTTCCTCATGCCACGCGCTCGGCGTCAGGTCAAAGGTTGCCCCCTCTTCCTCGCGCAGGGCAAGCCCCCGCTCTAAGAGAGCCTCCGCTTCCTCGCTCGCAACCCGCTCCACCTGAAGCGACGCGCCGAGGATCGCCTGAAAGGGAGCCACGTCCACCTCTTCCGGCACCAAGCACAACACCGGGAGCGCACCTTCACCCGTCTCCGAGAACGCCATCTGCGCCAACATCAGCATCGTCTCTCGCGCAACGTCCGCACTCGTCGCTTCCGGGGGCGTGGCGCGGAGCGTGGCAAGGCACCCCTCGCGCATCGAAAAGACCAGCCACTCCTTGGGCGAGCGCAGGATGACCAAGCTCTGACCCGAAGCAAACCGCGGGAATTTTTCGCGCAGGATCCGCACCCAGCCCAATATCGAAAGGTCGAGCCGGCACACGCCGATTACGTTCTGCTCAACGAACCACCCGTGCCACTGCTCTGCCAAGGCGTCGTTCGATGCCACTGCCGCGAGCACCGAGAGCTTCTCGCTCCCCCGCTCCACGACTTCGAAGCCGACGGCATACGTCCCCTCGTCAAAGGGCGAAATCCCCTCCGCCTGCAGGCTCACCGTTTCGGCGAGCGTACTCTCGACCTCTGCCGGAAAGTCCCAGCGGGCGTAAACCGTCTGGCACACCGAGACCGCCGGCAAGCTCTCAGGCAAACGCTTCTTCTGCTTCGTTGTTATAAATCCCATCATTGCCTACGTCTCTTCCTGCCACCGCAGAATAACCATGTTCGTACTCTTGGCGGAGGTTGTCCCGGCTTGACCGTTGGACTTCTGATCTCCGCCCCGCTGAACAATCGCATTCACCTTCCGCTTCACCCGCCCAACGCGTCCTTCGAGTTCCAGTCGGTAGACGTTGCTATCCACCGTTAGGAAGGTGTTCACCTCGTCCTGACTCAGCCCCGGCACCCGCGCCAGGAAGTCCGAAAGGTCGGTGAAGTGGTAATCCTTGATCGCCGCGCCCCCGAGGCTCGCCGAGCCAGACCGCGCAATCTGCCGCACCTTGGCTGAGGCGGACGCCGTGTCGGCATTCGTCCCCTCGCGTTCTTCAAGGATGGTATCCACAATTAAGCCGTCGGCATCTTCCAAGCAGGGCACCGTGAGGAGCACCTCCCGAGGCGCGGCATTGACGTTGATCTTTCCCGAGCCGTAGGTCGTGAAGAGCGAGGCGATCCCCTGAACGTGCATCTGGCGGTCGGGCGACTCCTCCGGATTCCACACGCCGCCTTTGAGGAGCACGCCGTTATTCTGCCCGAAACCGCGGATGTAAAGCAGTTCCTCCACCGTGTCGAGGGGACCATTCTTGCAAACGTAGGGGGGCGTCAGGGCTTCATAGTAGTCGCTCTCCGCGCCGTCAACCGATTCGGCGATGCTGTCCTCGTCCACCCAGTCGTAGAAGGAATCCACGAGGACGCTCTGCTCCGTCTCGGGCACCCCTGCCACGGTGAGGATCCGCGCCCAGATGTCATCGGCATTGTCCCCAAAGCTTGCCCGGGTGAGCTTGTTGATATTCCAGCGCGCCGGCTCCGGCTCTACGGCAACGAAGATTTCCGCGTCCGGCACATTGTTGGTGGAGGAGGTAACATCGTCCGTCGCGAATTGCAGGTGCCCGGTGTCGTCATAGAAAAGCCGTTGCGAGACTTCGACGCGTTGCCCGCGCTTGAGGCGGATAGCCGGGGAGATCCAGCGATCCTTCGCCACCTCTTCCTCCGTCTCTTCCCCGGTAACGTTGTCCTGCCGCTCCATGAGCATACCCGCCAAGACCAAACCCGAATCGAGCAGTGCCGACGCCTGATGCCGACTGCGCACATACGTCGCCGCCTTTCCTTCCATGAAGGCATCCAAGGCAAACGAACAGACAAGGAGGCTTAAGACCGCCACCGTCCAGAGAACCGCGACAAGGGCGAACCCCTTCCGCGCAACTTGACTGTTCACGCATTCCACAGTTATCTATTAGGATAACAAACACGCCCCCCTCTCAACAATAAAAACCCTCCCACCCCCAAACTTTTTCCC
>CAVDHG010000030.1:0-13918 GCA_963608725.1 Agathobacter rectalis
GGGCGGAGGGAGGGGGAAGGCGGTTGCGGGGGTGGGGGTTGACAGGCTTGTACGGGGGTGGGTATACTCCTTATTTGTTTTTGGTCTTTCCCGTCGAAGGATTGGTGATGCCCAACTTTCAAAACCTCTGCTAAGTCACGTTGGCTTGTAGCGTCGCAGGTTACCGCGTGAAGAAAGATGCGGACATTAAACCTCTGCTAAGTCACGCTGGCTTGTGGCGTTGCAGGTTACCGCGTGAAGGATGACGCGGGCATTAAAACCTGCCAAGTCACGCTGGCTTGTGGCGTTGCAGGGGGTAGGCGAAAAGGACGGAGCGAGGGATTGGAGTGGGTTCGCAAGGGAAGGGCGGGAAGCCTTCAGCGTGCAGAACGGCTTCAGAAAGAAGAGTTTGGAGGTAAGCGAATGCCCGTTAGTGAGACGCTGAGTCGGAAAATCTCGGTTTTGTCGTTCTTCGCGATTGTGGGGGTTGTTCTCAGCCATCATACCTATATAGGGACGGATGCACCGCTGTCGTTCGGGACTCAGGCTGTCCAGCACTTCTGCCGCCATTTGACGCTGTTCTCGGTGCCGTTCTTCTGCTTGATGAGCGGGTTTTGGTTTGCGAAGAGTGCGTATGTGCAAGGAGAAAGCGGGTGGCGCGTCGGGGCATTTTGGCGCAAGAAGGCGCGGACGCTGTTGGTGCCGTATCTGTTGTGGAGTGCCCTTGGCGCGATACTTGTCTTGCCGAGTATCTTCTTCCACGCGTATGCGCACCCCGAGCAGGGTTATGCAGGGACGATTTTGGATCAGGGCGGTTTTTGGGAGAGTCTTAATGCCATTTTCGGAGTGAGGGGCACGATGCCTCTCGCGAACGGGCCCCTGTGGTATGTGCGTCTGCTTTTGGTGTTTTTCCTGACTGCGCCTCTGTGGCGGATGCTCTACCGCTTGGGACGGTGGGTGCCACTTCTCTTGGGGTTGGCGTGCCTTCTGCCTTCGATTTCGTGGTTATCAATTCCTGGGGTGGTGGGGAGCCTGAGACCGATTGGATGGCTACTGCTCGGGATGGGGTTGGAGCCTTGGATCGCGGAGAATAGGCGGTTGCCACGGAACCTTGCGGTGCTTTGCGGGGTGGTGTGGCTCGCCTCCATGCTTATTAATTGCGTGCGGGCGGCTAACGGGTCGACACCGCTGATGGTTTGCAACGCCTTGATTCCGTTTGCCTCGATAGCCTTCTTTTGGTCGATCGCGGATTGGGCACCGCTGTACCGCGACTTTATGAAGCGAACCTTCTGGGTGTACTGCCTGCATGGACCGCTCGTGGAATACACACGGGAGGGGACGTGGAATCTCTTGGGAAAGAACGAGTTCTTTGTGCCCTTCGTTTTCTTCGTGATGGCGGGCGTAACGCTGATCGTCTGCCTCACTGCTGCAAGCGTGGTGCAACGCGTCGCGCCGGGAGTCTATGCGCTTCTGACGGGTAGACGCTGAGAAGCGAGCCTTGCGGAAGGGGGGTTGATTTTTGGTGGGGCGGGTGGTATACTTACGGGCACTTTCGATTTCTGCCTCATGGTGTAACGGTAGCACAACTGACTCTGGATCAGTTAGTCAAGGTTCAAATCCTTGTGAGGCAACCATCCAAACCGCATGGGTGGAGAACGGCGACTCAGTTAGGCAAGGTTCAAATCCTTGTGAGGCAACCATTCGCGAAGATTCGGCTCGACGTCAGTCGGGTCTTTTTTGTTCCCCGGGGGCGCAAGGGAAGGTGTTATAATAAGGCTATGAGAATGGGTTCACAGAAGCGCATCGTCCTCGCTTGCGGAGGGACAGGCGGGCATATCCACCCGGCACAAGCCGTCGCAGAAGCTTTACAAGAACAAGGACATGAGCTTGCGCTTATCCTCTCGGGGATGCGCGAGGCAGAAAAACCCCTCGCCGAATCTTGGAAAGGGGCATTGTTGCGCTCCGGAGCGCGGAAGATTCAAGACCCGCGAAACGTCTTTGCCCTGTGGCGGTGCGTGCGCTTCTTGCGTCGGCTCTCGCCCGATGTGCTCTTTGCGACGGGGGGTTATACTTGCGCGCCACCGGTGCTCGCGGCGAGGCTGTTGCGTATCCCAGTCATCTTGCACGAAGCGAACAGCGTGCCCGGGAAGGCGACGCGGTGGATCTCCAAGCATTTTAGAATCGAAACGGTCGCCACGACTTTTAGCGAGACGGCGAAGTACTTGCCGTGGGCGCACGTTGTGCAAACGGGGTTGCCCCTGCGCAAGAGCGTCCTAAAGGTGCTGGAGCGTGCCGAGGGGGTGGAGCGGAAGGCGGAGGGCTTCTCGGTTCTGGTAACAGGCGGAAGCCAGGGCGCGAAGAGTATGGACGCGCTGGTTGCGCCACTCTTGGCGTCGCTCGCGAAGAGTGACAGGCAGGTGCGGATTGTTCACCAGTGCAGCAAGGCGGGAATTGACGCTGTGAGGGCGTTTTACCGCGAAGTGCCCGAGCAGGTAACGGTTACGCCCTTCATTGAGGATATGGGGCTGGCATACGGTCAAGCCGACCTCGTGATTGCGCGAGCGGGTGCGGCGACGTGTTGCGAGATAGCGCGGTGCGCCGTGCCGGCACTCTTTATCCCCTTGCCTTCGGCGGCGGATGACCATCAGCGCAAGAACGCCGAGGAGTTAGTGCGGTGCGGAGGGGCATTGTGCTTCAACCAAAAGACGACGACTCCGGATGCTCTCGCCGAGGCAATCCGCCAGATTTATCAGGATGAAGACTTGCGGAAGGATATGCGCGAGGCGTTGGCGGGGTTACCGCGCACGGACGCCACGGGAGACGTGGTGAAGCTCATCCTCGAAGCGGCGCGATAACGCGTCCGATTTCAGAGACTGCAAGAAGCGAAAAACAGCGCGCCACCATCGGGAGTGCCCGGATGGTGGCGCGAGTGTGTTTGCTTTGGAAGGCGCGACTTAGTGGCAGCACCCACATCCGCACCCGGAGCTATGTGCATGGGGGCAGGCGGTGGAACACGCGCCGGGGGCTTGCTTCGCCTGCGCTTGGAAGGTTGAGAACGCCTTGGTGAGCTTGGCACTTCGGCATTCCGGGCAGTGCGCGGGCTTGTCGGCAAGCGTTCGCGCAAGGAAGTCGAAGCGGTGTCCACACCGGGCGCAGACGTATTCGTAGATCGGCATGGGGGTGCTTACTTGGCAGGAGGCTGAGTTACGACGTGGTCAATCAAGCCGTACTTCTGCGCTTCCTCGGCGGACATGAAGTTGTCGCGCTCGGTGTCGCGGAAGATGGCTTTGAGGGTCTGCCCGGAGTGGGAAGCGAGGATGCCGTTGAGCGTCTGCTTCATGCGCTGGATTTCGGCGGCTTGGATTTGGATGTCGGTGCACTGCCCTTCGGCACCGCCCAGGGGCTGGTGGATCATGATGCGGGCGTTAGGCAGGGCGTAACGCTTACCCTTCGCGCCGGCAGTGAGGAGGACGGCTCCCATGCTGGCGGCTTGCCCGACGCAGTAGGTCGCCACATCGCAGGAGAGGAACTGCATGGTGTCATAAATGGCGAGCCCGGCGGTAACCACGCCGCCCGGGGAGTTGATGTAGAAGGCGATATCCTTCTTGGGGTCTTGGGACTGCAAGAAAAGCATTTGGGCGATAATGAGGTTGGCGACGGTGTCATCGATCGCGCCCCCGAGGAAGATGATGCGGTCCTGCAACAGGCGCGAATAGATGTCGTAGGAGCGTTCGCCACGGGCGGTCTGCTCAACGACGATGGGCACAAGCATGTTGTTCTTTGTCTCTTTCATAGGGTTCTCCTGTACATGTGGGGGCGACTTGGCTAGCGTTGCCGTTTGCCCAGACCAAAGAGTTTAAGCGCGGCGCGGAAGTCGGCGGGGAGGGGGGCGTGCACCTTGATGTGCTGACCGAGGATCAGCGGGTGGGGCAACTCCAGCTCCTGCGCGTGGAGCATCTGCCGGGTAACGGAGAGGAGGCGGGGATCGTTCACGTGCTTAACGCCGTACTGACGGTCTCCGATGATGGGGTGGCGGATGCCGGCGAGGTGCCGGCGAATCTGGTGCGTGCGCCCCGTCTCGATGCGCAGGGAGAGGAAGGAGGCTTCGGCGTTGGCTTGCAAGCGCTTGAGATGGGTTACGGCGCGCTCGCCGTCGAGCGTTTCGGTGAGGGTGGAGACGGGGCGTTCCACGCTTCCGGCGGCGATGGCGGCGTAGTGCTTGATGACGCGGTGCGTTTTGAAGAGGGCGATGGCGGCATCCAGAGCTTCGGCATTGCGAGCGAAGAGCAGGACGCCGGAGGTTTCGCGGTCAAGGCGGTGAACGGCTTGGATGGAGGGTTGCTTCTCCTGAACGCGCAAGATGTCCTCCGCGGAGTCGCGACCCTGCGTGAGGAGTCCGGCGGGCTTATCAATGGCGAGGAAGTGATCGTCCTGCCACAGGATCCGGAGGTGGGGGCGCGTTTCGTGCGACTTGTCCTGCTTGGCTCCGGTGTTCCGTTGCACCACGAAGGCGACCTTGTCTCCGGGGGCGAGGGTGTGGCGTGCCATCCAGACGAGCTTGCGGTTCACCCAGACGACGCGGGCGTCTATCATTGCCTTGGCGATGCGCTTGGTGACGCTCAGGCGTTGGGCAAGGAAGTCTTGGAGCGTAATCCCCTCTTCGTCTCGGGAGACGATGGCGATCTTGGGTTTAGGTGCGGAGGCAGGTCGTGGAGGGAGGGGCATAGCCTTTTCTCGTATTCGCGTGAGGGGAAGAGTTAGAGCGTCCGGACGAAACGCGCCATGCGGGAGACGGCTTCTTTAAGCTGTTCCATCCCGGTGGCGTAGGAGCAACGGACGAAGCCTTCGCCACAGGAGCCGAAGGCGGTGCCGGGGACGACGGCGACGTTCTCGGCGTCGAGCAAGCGCACGGCGAATTCGCGGGAGGAGAGCCCGAAGGCGTGGATGTCCGGGAAGGCATAGAACGCGCCGGCGGGGTTGTGCATAGGGATGCCGATCTCCGCGAGGGCTTCGCGCAGGAAGTTGCGCCTTTGCTCGTAGGCGCGGAGCATGGGGAGCATATCCTCCTCAGGCTGGCGCATGGCTTCGAGGGCGGCGTACTGGGAGGGCGTGGGGGCGCACATGATGGCGTACTGGTGGATCTTCAGCATCACGTCCATTATCCACGTTGGGGCGCAGGCATACGCCATGCGGAAGCCGGTCATCGCCCATGCCTTGGAGTAGCCGTGGAGGAGGACAAGGCGTTCCTTGAGTTCGGGGATGGAAGCGAAGGAGGTGTGCTTCTTGCCGCCCCAAGTCAGCTCGGCGTAAATCTCGTCGGCAATAATAATAAGGTCGTGGCGGATGGCGAAGTCGGCAATGGCGCGGACGTCCTCAGCCTCAAGGATGGCACCGGTGGGATTGTTCGGGAAGTTGACGAGGAGGATCTTGGTGCGGGGCGTAACCTTCGCTTCAAGGGCGTCGACAGTGAGGCGGAAGTTGTCCTCGGCGTGCGTCTCCACTGCCACGGGCACGCCGTGCGCCATGGCGATCTCCGGAGCGTAACTCACGAAGCACGGCTCGTGGTAGAGCACTTCGTCGCCGGGGTTGATCAGGGCGCGCAGGGCGGCGTCGATCCCCTCCGAAGCTCCGACGGTGACGAGGACTTCCTTGGCAGGGTCGTAACTGCCACCGAAACGGCGGAGGACGTAGTCGGCGATGGCTCGGCGCAATTCGATGAGACCGGCGTTGCCCGTGTAGTGGGAGCACCCGCGCTCCAAGGAGAACATGGCAGCTTCGCGGATGTGCCAAGGGGTGTCGAAGTCCGGCTCGCCGATAGCCAGGGAGATGACGCCTTGGCGCGTGCAAACGATGTCGAAGAACTCGCGGATCCCGCTCTTGGGCAGATCCACGATGTGGCTGGCGAGCTTGTCGCGGTGGAGGCGGTTCATGGGCTTACCACCAGACGGGTGTCTTCGTCGGGCTTCGCCATCAGGACGCCGTTTTGCTTGTAGGTCTTGAGGCGGAAGTGCGTGGCGGTGGAGAGGACGCCGTGAATCGTGGAGAGCTTTTCGCTGACGAAGCGCGCCACAGAGAGGAGGTTCTTGCCCCCGACAAAGAGAAGCAGATCATACGCGCCACTCATTAGGAACGCGGCTTCCACCTCGTCAAACTTGCTCACGCGCTCAGCCACGCGGTTGAACCCGCCCTCGCGCTCGGGGGTTACGCGCACCTCGATTACGGCGGTAACGTGTTCTTGCGGGACGAGGTCTTCATTGATGATCGCCTGCCACCCGCGGATAACGCCCTCGGCTTCCAGGCGGTCAATGGCGGTGGTAACATCCTCCACGCGCACGCCCAACATCTTCGCCATCGTTTCGGGCGATTCCTTCGCGTTGTTGCGCAAAATCTCTAATAAACTCTCGACCATTCCTAGACTCCTAACTTCGCCGTGCGGGAACCTGTGCAATCGTATGGGGACAGTATAACACGTCTGCGAGCCGTCGGCAGGGCGCGAATGTGGTAGACTAGGTGGACGAATCATTGGTATCGGCCGCGAGTCGGCAGGAGTGCATCATGCGCGTTGCGTTGAGTTGGTTGAACGATTTTGTGGACTTGAGTGATCAGACCGTGCAGAACGTCTCTGACCTGCTGACCTTCTCCGGAATCGAGGTGGAAGCCGTGGAGTCGACAGGGACGGTGCTCGACGGGCACTTTGTCGTCGGCGAAGTGGTGGCGTGCGACAAGCATCCGGACTCCGACCACTTGCACGTGTGCAAGGTCTTCGACGGCGAGGAGACGCTCCAGATCGTCTGTGGCGCGCCGAACGTCCGCACGGGCGTCAAGGCTCCGCTCGCCAAGATCGGGGCGGTCATGCCCGGGAGCGAGGGCTTTACGATTAAGAAGGGCAAACTGCGCGGGGTGGAGAGCTTCGGCATGTTGTGCTCGAAGGACGAGCTCGGGCTCGGCGGCGCGCACGACGGCATCTGGGAGCTCCCGGGCGAGGCTGTCCCCGGCTCGCTTGTGCAACCCTTCATGCCGGAGGCGGACACGGTCTACGACTTAGAGGTAACGTGGAATCGCCCGGACTGCCTTTCGGTGCGTGGCGTGGCGCGAGAGCTGGCGGCGTTGCTGGGGCGTCCGCTGAAGTCGGTTCCCGTGGATTTTCCCGAAGAGGGCGCGGACGTGGCAACGCTGGCGAAGGTGGTGGTGGAAGCCCCCGAGCTTTGCCCGCGATACGAAGCGCGTGTGGTTACGGGGCTAGACCCGAAGGCCCCGACGCCGGACTGGATGGTTCGCCGTTTGGAGCTGTGCGGACAGCGTTCGCTGGGGCTCGCGGTGGACGTTACGAACTACGTTATGCTTGAGCTCGGGCAGCCGTTGCACGCTTTTGACCACACGACGCTGAAGGATCGGACGATTGTCGTGCGGCGGGCGCACCCCGGCGAGAAGTTGCGTACGCTCGACGGCAAGGATCGCGTGCTGGACGATTCCATGCTCGTCATTGCCGATGCCGAGAAGCCGACCGCCGTTGCCGGCGTGATGGGTGGCGAGGAGACGGAGATTGCGTCTGCCACAGGGACGGTGCTCCTGGAGTCTGCGCTCTTCGACGCAGCGAGCGTGAAGTTTACGGCGACGAAGCTGGGCATGACTTCGGAGGCGACCTACCGGTATGCCCGTGGCGTGGATCGTGGCTTGGCGGACGAAGCAAGCCGTCGCGCCATCTCGCTCTTGGTGAAGTATGGCGGGGCGAAGGCGTGCAAGGGCGTTATCGACGTGGACAACCGCGACCCCAAGCCGATCGATGTGGCGTTGAAGTACCAGCGCGTGAACGACGTCATTGGCGTGGCGATTGCGCCCGAGCGCGTGGACGGCATCCTGACTTCGCTCGGGATCGCGAAGGTCTCGGGCGACGCCGAGGGCGCGGTCTTCCGGAGTCCGAGCTGGCGTTATGACCTCACGTGCGACGCAGATCTCATTGAAGAAGTAACGCGCATGAACGGGCTTGACGCCATCCCCGAGCAGTTGCCCTCGCTCGCCTCCGTCTCTCAGCTCCCGGAAGAGAGCTACAACGCCAAGGGCGCGGTTCGCCACGCGCTCCTCGCGCTCGGCTTCACGGAAGCGATGCACTACTCCTTCCTCTCGCAGGCGGAGCTGGATGCCTTCGAGCCGGGCGTGAAGAACCGCCTCGCAATCCCGAACCCCGTCTCGGCGGAGTATGGCGTGATGCGCGATTCGCTCCTGCCTCAGCTTATCGGTTCGCTCGGACGCAATGCGGCGCGCCAGGTTGAGCGGTGCGCACTCTTTGAGATCGGGCGCGTGTTCTCCAAGGATGCCAAGACGGCGAAACCCGTCGAGGCAGAGCGCGTCTCCTTCGGCATGATGGGTGCGTTCGGGCGCGACGCCTTGAACTTGCGCGCTCCGGTTCGCGAGGAGGAAGCCCTCCTGTGGCTCAAGGGCGCGTGCGAAGCCCTGTGCGAAAAACTCCATGCGCCCCACTTCGGCTTCTTCGCCTGCGAGCATCCGGCGTTTGAGGAGGGCTACGCCGTGGAGATCTGCCTCGGGAAGCGACGCGTCGGGCTTATGGGAGCGGTCAACGCCGCCACGCGCCACAAGTACCGCCTGAACGCCCCACTCGTGGTTGCCGAGCTGGATTTGGCGCAACTCTGCAAGGGGCTTAAGACGTTGCCGAGGCTGAAACCCGTGCCGCAGTTCCCGGCGTGCCGGAAGGACATTGCCTTCATCGCCCCGGACACCCTCGCGCACGAAACGGTGGTGAAGACGATTCGCCGGGCAGCCCCGCCTGAATTGACCGACATCACGCTCTTTGATATTTTCGCTTCGAAGGCTATCGGCTCTGGAAAACGCTCAATGGGCTACTCGCTGGAGTTCCGCTCCGCCGAGCGGACGCTTACGGATGCCGAGGTGAACGTGGCTTTTGCCAAGATTGCGGAGGCTCTGCGTCAGGAACTGCACGTAGAGATTCGCGAAGGTTGAGTACCATCCCGCCAAGACGGCGGGGCAGAAAGGATTTGCGGGAAACCGCTACACAAAGTGCGCCCTGTCCTAAACGCGAACCGGCTGACATTTTCCGGCCTACACGTTTTGAGGGCTTGTCGGAAACTTCACGGGAAGGCGCGGTTCTAGATCGCTCCGGAACGCGAGGAGAAGACGGGCCATTATGGACACCTGGGGCTTCCGGAGAAGGAAGCGTTACGTCTGGACGGGGCTTTTATTTTAAGGCGCGGCTTTCCGCGTCTGCACACGAACTGGAGGCAGTGAAATGCTGAAACGGATGCTGTTGGGAATCGCCCTCGTTGTGGCACTCGGTGCCTGGGCGGCAGATGGTGCCTCCGACATGGCAGTCAAGCTCTTCGGGAAGGAGGACGCCTCCAAGCGCGTCTCCACCGGAGCCGTATTCATCGACGGGCTTTTTATAAAGGGACCTTACTCGGTTACGCGTGAGGGCAACGTGATTCTCGTGAATGGGCGCGTGGCTTCGCGCTTCAAGGTGGAGTCCGCCGCGGAGAAGGCGAAGGCTGCTGCCGATGCTGTCGCCCGTGCCAAAGCCGCCACCGATGCCGCCGCTGCCAAGCAAGATCCCGCCGCAAGCGGTGGCGACGTTTCGGACACTGCCGGCGCGGTCATCGGGAGCGACGCCACCCCAACGCTCCCCAAGGGTTACGCCTCCTCCGAAAGTAAAGGCCCCTCCAAGTTCGACGAAGCTCTCTCCAAACGCAATGCTGGTGGCGCGGGTCTCGACGCTCGCCTCGCCGCGAAGAAGAAGGCGAAGGAGCTGGCAGAGAAGAGTGCCACCGGCTCCTTCAACTCCAGCGCAACGCCCCAAGACCCCATGGCTCTCTTTGAGGAGGCGGACTATACCTACACGCCTCCTTCCAAGCCCGAGCCCAAGGCTGTTCCCTTTATCCGCCCCGCCTCGAAGGCATCGCTGAAGGAGCGTCTCGCCGTTGCCACGCGCCCCGCGGAGGAGAAGAAACCTGCCACGCCCACTGCCTCTACCCCTCGTGCGGACGCCGAGGATGACTCCCTGGCAACGGAGAGCTTCGAAGGTCTAACGGACGCCGAAATCACCGAGTATACGAAGCGCTTCTCCACGCGCCGGGCAACAATCGAAAAGCTCCTCGATGGCGATGGACTCGTCCTGCTCGCTTCCGGCACCTCTGCCGCGAAGGTGGAGAAGCGTCCGGTGATGTGGCGCTTCATCCAGAGCCTCGAATCTCTTCTCAAGGCATCCTCGGCGAGCAACTTGCAGTCCCAGTGGGGGCGGACGCTCCCCCGCGCTTACCTCCAGCTCATCTACGACAATCGCGATAGCAACGCCCGCGAGATGAAGACGATTATCCTGCGCGTAACCCGGGAAGCTAAGGAAGCCAAAGAGCGCGCCAACAGCCGCATCTAACGAAGCATCCCGATCATGCCAGCGCGTGTTGAGCCTTCCCCAACCTTTAACGGCACCCTCCCCGAGAGCCTAACGCGAGAGAGCGTCTCCGCGCTTTGTGCGCAGGGCTTTCTCGCGTGGCTCAACCGTGCCAACGCCTCCTCGCTGGACTGCTCGGCGGTGCGCGTGGCGGATGGTGCAGGGCTGGCACTCCTCTGGGTGGCTCGCCAACGCGCCCAACAGCGTGGCGACGCGTTCACCTTGGCGGGGCTTAATCCGGAAATCGCGAAGCAACTTGAACAATTCCGCGTGGCATCGCAGGAGGCGATCCCCGGGGCGGACGCCCTTTCGCCCGTGCCCTCTCGTCCGCATCCGGTTGAGGCACTTGGAGAAGGCGTTTGCGCCTCCGTGCAAAATCTGGGCGAGCGCGTGCGCTACTTGGGCGAAGCTCTCCTCTCTTGCGGTGCGCTCCTCTCAGGTAAGTTCCGCTGGGCGGACTTCCGGTTGGCTTTCGTGCGCTGTGGCGTTGAAGCCGTCCCGGTCGTGATGCTTATCGGCTTCCTGCTCGGCTTGATTCTCGCCTTCCAATCGGCAATCCCGCTCAAGCTCTTCGGCGGGGAGGGCTTCGTGGGCGGGCTGGTCGGCATTGCGCTGGTTCGCGAACTGGGCTTGATCGTTACCGCCATCCTCATGGCGGGGCGGACGGGTTCAGCCTTTGCCGCCGAGCTGGGTACTATGAAGGTGAATGAAGAGATCGACGCCTTGGAGACAATGGGGCTTCACCCCGTGCGCTTCCTCGCACTCCCGCGCATCCTTGCCGGGACGCTCTCTCTGCCTCTCCTCTCACTCTTCGCGACGCTTGCCGGTCTCCTCGGCGGGTGGCTCGTGATGGGCGTCCTCGGCTTCTCCGCGCACTACTACTTGGATCAGCTCAACGCCTTCGTCGCCCCGAAGGATCTCATTGGAAGCACCTGCAAGGCATTCCTCTTCGGCTTCGCGGTCTCCGCCGTCGGGTGCTGGTGCGGGTTGAAGGCGGGGCGGGACGCCGGCGCGGTGGGCAAGGCGACAACGTCTGCCGTCGTCTCGGGCATTGTCCTCTTGGCAGTCTTGGAGGGGATTCTCTCCGTGGTCTTTTACGCGATGGGGTGGTAACGCATGAGCGAGGCGGTCATTACCTGCGAACACGTCGCCACGGGCTACCGCGGGGACGTGCTGATGCGCGACCTCTCCCTCACCATCCGGCGCGGGGAAATCGTCTTTATCCTCGGCAGCTCGGGGTGCGGTAAATCCACCTTGATCAAGCACATTATCGGGCAAGTGCCCCCCATCTCCGGGAAGATCAGCGTCCTGGGCAAAGACCCCACCCTTGCCGAAGGCGAGGAACGCGAACGCTTCCTGCGCTCCTTCGGCGTGATGTACCAGAGCGGTGCGCTCTTTGGAAATCTGACGGTGCTTGCGAATGTGCTCCTGCCTCTAGAGGAGTTCTCGGGTCTGCCCCCTGCACTGCGCGAGACCGTTGCCCGGATGAAGTTGGCGCAAGTCTCCTTATTGGAGCGTGCTGACGCCATGCCTGCCGAGCTTTCGGGCGGACAAAAGAAGCGCGCCGCAATCGCCCGCGCCATGGCGTTGGATCCGCCGATTCTCTTTCTTGACGAGCCGAGCGCGGGGCTTGACCCCATCACTGCCGCCTCGCTGGATGCCTTGATCTTCCGCCTCTCCCGCGAGCTGGGGATGACGGTGGTTATCGTCTCCCACGAGCTAGCGAGCATTGAGGCGATTGCCGACCGCGCCATCTACCTCGACCGCGCTTCGGGGGGCGTCCTAGATGAGGGTTCGCCCCGCTACTTGCGGGAGGAGAGTCCGCATCGCGTGATTCGCAATTTCTTTAATCGCCGTGCCGAGGAGGGACTTCCCCCGGCGGGCGAGGGAGACCTTAAGCCATGACACAATCTTCGCGTCACTTCCTTGTTGGGTGCTTCGTGCTGGGGGGCTTTGCACTCTTTGCGCTGGGGTGCATCCTCTTTGGCGGGAGCCAGATCTTCGCCCGCAAGCTCTACTTTGAAACCTACTTCGCGACTTCGGTGCAGGGGCTAGACGTGGGTGGACCCGTCAAGTTTCGCGGGATGCGCATCGGCACGGTGGAATCGGTCGGCTTTGCGGGCGAAACGTATGCCACGCAGAAGGGGGTGGATGAGAAGGCTCCCGGCGTCCATCGTGCGTTTACCTACATCCGCGTGGTCTGCTCGATTGACCTGGAGCGTCACTCGCACTTCAGCGAGGAGCGCATTCACGCCTTGATTCGGCGCGGGATGCGTGCCAAGCTCGGGCTTCAGGGTATCACCGGCGTCGTCTTTATCAACCTCGACCTCCTCCGCGATGATGACCTCTCGCCCACGCCACCGCTCTTCGTCCCGTGGCAACCCGACTATCCGTATATCCCCTCCGAACCCAACACCTTGCAATCCGTGGTCTCCGTGGTCGAGACGCTCTCGCGCAAAGTTGAGGACATCGATTTGCCCGGCGCAGTCAGTGCCCTGACCCAACTGCTTAAGAAGGCTGAGGGCACCCTGTCGGAGTCGAACGTCCCGAAGATGGTCAAGACCTTCACCACGCTTGGCGAGAACCTGGATCGCCAGGTGGCGCGCATTGACGCCCTCCTCGGGAGCCTCGACACCAAGCAGATGTCGACCTCCATGCAGGCTCTCCTCAATAATCTTTCTGAGCTTTCGCAGGGGCTGAACGCGGAGTTGAAAGCCTTTAGGGCGCGGACGGACGTCAACCAAATGAGTGGCGAGCTCTCCGAAACCCTCTCCACGCTCTCAAGGACGAGTGCTTCTCTGGAAGCCCTTGTGGAGGAAATCCGCGACCGTCCTTCGCGTTTGTTCTTTGATAGCCCCGAAGAGTGATAGCTCCACAACCGGAAAGGTGCGCTTTTACCCATGAAATCTCATTCCCTCATTCCTACGCTCTGCGTGCTGGCTCTGGGCTTTGCCTGCGCCGGATGCCTCTCTTCGGGTTCCGGAGCGTCGACTCCGCGCTACACGGTGGCGGACACCGCCGGTGAGCTCAAGGTCGCCGGGGCACGCCCCGAAGTACGCCTGCAATCCGACATCCGCGCCTACAACGTCCCTCTGCGCTTTAACGCCGATGGCTCCGTTACCCCTTGCGCGGGAATCCGCTACTACGCCCCGCTCGAACTGGCAATGACGCGTGCTCTGCGCGATATTACGCAGGAGGACGCCTCTGCTCGCCCCCGGAAGGTGTTGATCGAAGCCTTCGGCGTGGACGCTCGTGGCGCACAACCCATCGCGCACGTGGCATTACGCTTTGCCAATGGCGAGGTTATCCGGAAAGAGTCGCCCATCGACCCTTCCTTACCCCCCGCCGAACTGCGCAAAACCCTCGGTAAACTCCTCCTCGAAGCCTACCGCACCGCCTGCACCCACTAATCTACCCCTAACTCCTCCCCAAACTCCCCCCGGACGCCCCCCCGCCCGCAACCGACTTTAGGGAGTCTCCGCACCGCGATCGGGTCAATCTCGGTGCGGACACCCGGCAATC
>CAVDHG010000031.1:0-13609 GCA_963608725.1 Agathobacter rectalis
CAACCGAGTTTGGGGTCTCTCCGCACCGCGTTTACCCCAAACGCGAACCGGACTCACCTCAATCTCGGTTCGACCACCCCTCTTTACCCCCTCTTTTACAAAAATGTAAAAGTCCCCCTTCCCTACCCCCTTGAACCGAGTTTGGGGTCTGTCCGCCTCGCGTTCGGGTCGAACGCGGTGCGGAGGGAGGGGAAACTCGGTTGCAGGGGTGGGGTGTATAGGGTTGTAGGCAGGGGGTGAGGAGGGATAGCGGTGGGGATTGTGGAAAAAGGCGGGGTTTCTTGGTAGACTAACCTGCATAGTCCCTTCGGAGGAAGTTTTATGGTACGCCTTGCCTTTCTGACCTGCTTACTCGCGATTTCGACGGTTTCTCTGGCAGCAATGCTCCCGGAGACGGTTTGCTTCTCCAAAGATGGGCAAGCTCTCGTTATCGGCGAGCGGGGGGATTGTCGCGTTACGGTGCGCGATTTTAAGGGTAAACTCCTGCGCGAAATTCCGGCTTTTAAGCGCACCGGGGGCTTTTTCGGGATTGGCGCGAAAAAGCAACCCCTGCCCGTAACGGGTGTCGCCGTTGCGCCGAATGGCACCATATACTATACGGTTGAAGATGGGAACGAGGGTCGGCTCTGCCGTGAGGACGGCAAGTTCGTTATCACGGGGAATCGCCCGATGTCGCCCGTCTTCTCGCCCGACGGCAAAACGCTCTACCTCTGCAACCGCTTCGACGCCACGGTGCAGAAGTATGACGCCACCACGTTGACCTTGCAGGCGGAGGCAAAGGCGGTTCGCGAGGCGCATGGGTGCGCGTTGGGCAAGGATGGCAAGCTCCTCTTCGTGATCAACCTCCTGCCCGATGACGCCACCGAACCCGTCAAGTATGTCGCTTCCCGCGTAACGGTTATCGACACGGCGAGCTTCAAAGTGCTTGACAACATCCACCTGCCGGACGGCTCGACGGGGGTGCGCGGGATCACCGCTTCGCCCGACGGCGCAAACATTTACCTTACGCACACGCAGGCGCGGTACCAGCTCCCCACCACGCAACTGGAGCGCGGGTGGATGAACACCGCGGCGCTCTCCGTCTTCGATGGCGCGACGGGCAAGTACATTAACACCGTGCTTCTGGATGACGTCGATCTCGGCGCGGCGAATCCTTGGGGCGTTGCGCTCACGCCGGACGCTAAGCGCATTGTGGTGGCGCACGCCGGTGCGCGGGAGGTCAGCGTGATTGACCGCGACGCCCTGCATAAGAAGCTGGAGCGTGCAGCAGCTGGGGAGAAAGTTACGGAAGTTACGTCCTCGGCGCAGGAAGTGCATAACGACCTCTCGTTCCTCTCGGGCATTCGGCGTCGCTTCCCCGTGCAGGGCGATGGACCTCGCGGGATCGTCGCCACCAATTCGAAGGCATACGCCGTCTGCACCTTCGCCGATGCGCTGGTGGAGGTGCCGTTCACGGAGCGGGTGGTGCGCCCCGTGCTCTATCCGCTGAATGGGCAGAGCGTCCTGGATCTCTCGTCCGACCCGGTGTTGCGCGGAGAGATGCTCTTCAACGACGGCTCTAAGTGCTTCCAGCGGTGGCAGAGCTGCGCGACGTGCCACCCGGACGGAATCGTCGACGGGCTGAACTGGGATTTGATGAACGACGGGATTGGCAACCCCAAGCAGAGCAAGAGCCTCTACCTCTCGGGCGTTACACCGCCCACGATGATCACCGGTATCCGCAAGGATATGAAGCACTGCAACCGCGCTGGGTTCCGTCATATCCAGTTCTGCGCCGTTTCGGAAGAGGATGCCAAGTGCATCGATGCCTACGTGCTTGCCATGCAGGCGCAGCCTTCCCCCTATGCGCGGAAAGCCAACGCCCAAGCCATCGCAAGGGGTAAGGCGATCTTCGATGGGAAAGCGGATTGTGCGCGTTGCCATAAGCCGGAAGCCTACTTCACGGCGGCAACCAATCCGAACGATGGCTCGAAGGTGCCGCTCTACGATTTGGGGCTGGGCATCCGCGACGAACTGGGGCGGAAGTTCGACGTGCCGACGCTGCACGAAGTCTGGCGCACCGCCCCCTACCTTTACGATGGTCGCGCCCGGACGATGCGCGAAGTGCTCACCACCTTTAACCCGACCGACCAGCACGGCATCACCTCTGACCTCACGCCTCAGGAGTTGGACGACCTCGAGATCTACGTGCTCTCGCTCTAAAGGGGAATAAACCAGTTGCATCAGAAAGGCATGCCCATGTTTACGCTGTGTAACGGCGAACTCGATGTCGCGCTTCGCGCTACCGCGCCGGGAAGTGAAGTGGCGCGTTTGGCGTGGGGCACGCAGGCGGATATGGTAAAGCTCCCCGGCTCCACGCCGAGTATTCGGCTTTGCCACGCACCGATCGACGGTTTTAAGCCCGCGCTTCAACGTTTCTTCACGCCGGAGAGCGCAGAGCCGGTAACCTTCCGCGGAGCGCAGGTTGGCTCAAAGTGGGAGGACGCCTTTGCCAAGTACGTGCTCCTCATGGGGGTAGCCCCGGACGACCCGAAGGCGGAGCGCGGTGCGCAAGCGACCTCTGCCTTTACCAACTTGGAAGCCGTGCTTGAGGCAGAAGGGTTCGCCTTCCGGGACGTTGTCCGCACGTGGCTCTATATGGATCGCATCTTGGAGTGGTATGACGTGCTGAACCGTGCGCGGGATGCGTTCTTCGAGAGTCGGCACATCTTCGGGGGCTTCGTCCCTGCCAGCACGGGGATTGGGAGCGCGAACCACACGGGTTCGGCTATTATCACCGGTGCGCTTGCCATGATTCCGAAATCGGAGCACGCCACACGCGCCATGCTCGATTCCCCGCTCCAGTGTTCGGCGTTGGACTACAAGAGTAGTTTTAGCCGGGCAGCAGAAATCGTTACGCCCGCGCAGCGGACGGTCTTCGTCTCCGGGACGGCGAGTATTGAGCCGGGCGGAGCTACCGCGCACCTCGACGACCCGGAAAAGCAGATTAAGCTGACGATGGACGTTATCTCTGCCATCCTGGGGACGCGGAGCATGACGTTGGCGGATACCACCCGCGCCATCGCCTACCTGAAGCGTCCGGAGTATCTTCCGCTCTGGCGAGCGTGGTTAGAGGCGCATCACCTCCCGGCGGACTTCGCGCAGGAAGTCGTAGCAGACGTCTGCCGAGATGACCTGCTCTTCGAGGTCGAGCTGGACGCCGTCCAGACCTTTTAATCCAAACCCGCCTTCCCCTACCCTGCACCGTTGCCCCGCGTAGACTGCGAGGGGTAGCGCGGTGTGGTATACTATTCGCTTGATTCCGAGTGCCGGGATGGTGGAATGGCAGACACAGCGGACTTAAAATCCGCAGCCGTTTTAGGCGTAGGGGTTCGACTCCCCTTCCCGGCACCATTAGGAGGTTTTTCCCATGAAGCCGAAAGAAGATACAGCGCAGGAGCAAGGCAAGCAGGAGCCCGAAGAAGTGAAGGCGGGCGAAGGCGTTGCCGAAGTGGCAGAAGAAGCGCAGACCGCGCCGGAGCAAGAAGAGAAGGCGGTCGAAACGCCCGAGCCGACGCCCCAAGAGAAAGAATTGGCGCAGGCGAAGGAGCGTTATATCCGCCTGATGGCAGACTTTGACAACATGCGCAAGCGTCAGGCTCGCGAGCTTGAGGAGCGGACGGCTCGCGCCAATGAACGCTTGCTCAACGCGCTTATCCCGGTCTTCGACCACTTTGAAATGGCACTCGAGGCGGCGAAGGAGGAGACGCCCTTCGTCCAAGGCGTGAAGATGATTGCCGACGAATTCCGGAAGGTGCTTGAGCAGTCCGGCGCGGAAGCTATTGACGCCAAGAGCGGGGCGCTCTTCGACCCCATGATGCACGAAGCACTCACCATGACGCCACACGCAGAAGTGCCGAAAGGGCACGTTGTCAATCAGTTCCGCAAGGGCTGGCGTTTGGGCGGGAAGGTGGTTCGCCCGGCGCAAGTCGTCGTCTCGGCAGGGGTGGCGGAGGCTGAGAAGCCCGCGAGCGAAGAGGAGGCGTAATCATGGCAACGAAGCGCGATTACTACGAAGTGCTCGGCGTTGAGAAAACGGCAGACGCCGACGCCATTAAGAAGGCGTACCGGAAGCTCGCCATGAAGTATCACCCGGACCGGAATCCGGGGGACAAATCCGCCGAAGAGAAGTTCAAGGAAGCGTCCGAAGCCTACGAGGTGCTCTCCGACGAGAAGAAGCGGCAGATTTACGACCAGTATGGGCACGACGGCATGAAGGGCGCATTCGGCGGAGGCGGGTTCGACTTCGAGCGCGACTTCACCCACGGCGCAGACCTCAACGATATTCTCAACCAATTCTTTGGTGGCGGATTCGGCGGGTTCAGCAGTTTCGGGGGCGGGCGGACGCGTCGCGACCCCTCGGCTCCCCAGCGCGGAGAAGACACCGAGCAGGGCATCCGCCTCTCCTTTGAAGATGCACTTTTCGGGACAACGGTCAAGGTGCGCATCCATGCGGCGATTGCGTGCCCGGATTGCAACGGCTCGGGTGCAGAAAAGGGGTCGACCCGGCAGACGTGTAAGCACTGCGGAGGAAGCGGCGTGCTCCGGCAACAGGGCGGGTTCTTCGGGTTCGTCCAGCAAACTTGCCCGGTGTGCCGAGGCTCGGGAACGATTATCGAAAAGCCCTGCAAGAAGTGCCGGGGCGATGGGTTCATCTCGGCAGATGAGCAGATCGAAGTCCCCATCCCGCCGGGAATTGCAGACGGCATGAGCGTGCGCGTGGCAGGGAAGGGAAACGCCGGAGCGAACAATGGCCCGCGGGGCGACCTCTTCTTGCGTTGCGCCGTGGAGCGGAGCGACCTCTTCGAGCGCGATGGGCAGGATCTTATCCTGCGCAAGTTTGTTCCGCCGGAGTTGCTCGCGCTTGGGGGCGACTTGGCGATTGAGACGCCCAACGGCTCGGCAACGCTCAAGATTAAAGCCGGCACGCCGAATGGCTCGGTTCAGCGGTTGCGAGGGCAGGGCGTTCGCGCCATCGGGCGGTATGGCACGGGGGACTTGCATGTGGTGCTCCTCGCCGAAACTCCGCAGAGCCTGAGCAAAGAACAGGTTGCGCTTTTGGAGCAATTGAAGTCGCTTGCCAAGGACAAGACCTTCCCCGAAGGCACCAAGCAGAATAAAGACGCCGCCCGCTTCGCCGCACGGCGAGATAAACGTTAGCTTAGAATCACGCGAGGAAAGATAGGATGGAACTCTCCCCACTTACTGCCGTCTCCCCGGTCGACGGTCGCTATGCCGATAAGACTGCGCCCCTGCGCGGAATCTTCTCTGAGTTCGGGTTGATCCAGCGGCGGGTGCGGGTGGAAATTGCGTGGTTGCTCGCGCTTTGCGATGAGTCCGCGCTTCCCGAAGCCCCCGCGCTCACTGCCGAGCAACGTCGGGCGATTCAGGCGATTGCCGACGCCTTCTCGTTGGAGGACGCGAAGCGCGTTAAGGAGATTGAGGCGACCACGCGCCACGACGTGAAAGCCGTGGAGTATTTCATCCGCGAGAAGTTGCCGGAAGACTGCGCCTCGGCGTTGAGTGAGTTCGTACACTTCGCTTGCACCTCCGAGGACATCAACAACATGGCGCACGCGCTTCAGCTCCGAGACGGGCTCGCCGTCCTCCGGGAAGAGCGCGACCAGCTCACGGATGCGCTCGCTTCGTTCGCCGAGGCGACGATCGCCCTGCCCATGCTCGCCCATACCCATGGGCAACCTGCAAGCCCGACGACGCTCGGGAAAGAACTGGCGGTCTTTGTCCATCGTCTGCGCCGTCAAGCCGGGCAGATTGACGCTATCGTCCTCCCCGCGAAGATGAATGGAGCCGTCGGCAACTATAATGCGCACTATGCCGCCGCGCCAGAGGTCGACTGGGTGGCGTTCTCTAGGCGCGTTATTGAGTCGTTCGGCTTCGCGCAGAACCCGCTCACGACGCAGATCGAGAGCCACGACGGCATGGCGGAGCTGTTCGACGCGTTGCAACGGTGGAATCAGATTTTGCTCGATTTGGATCGCGATATTTGGTTCTACGTGTCCATGCGTTATCTGAAGCAGAAGGTCGTGCCCGGAGAGGTGGGTTCATCGACCATGCCACACAAGATTAACCCCATCGACTTCGAAAACTCCGAGGGGAATCTGGGGTTGGCGAATGCCGTCCTGGCGCACCTGGCACGCAAGTTGCCCGTATCCAGAATGCAGCGCGACCTTACCGACTCGACCTCTATTCGCAATATCGGCGTGGGCTTCGCTTATACGCTGATTGCCATCGCCTCGACCAAGCGGGGCTTGGCGCGGATGAGTCCGAACGAGGAGGTGCTCGCTTCCGACCTTGACCACGCATGGGAAGTCCTCGCTGAGCCTATCCAAACCGTGATGCGTCGCTACGGCGTTCCCAATGCTTACGAGAAACTCAAGGCGTTGACTCGCGGGCACGCGATGACGGCGGAAGCCATTCATAACTTTATCGACACGCTGGAGATCCCGGAAGAAGATAAGGCGAGGCTCCGTGCATTAACGCCGAAAGACTATATCGGGCGTGCAGCCCAGATGCTCCCGGAATAACGCCAAAGACCTTTCTCGGTCACGAAT
This sequence comes from Agathobacter rectalis, assembly GCA_963608725.1. Classification (GTDB taxonomy): domain Bacteria; phylum Verrucomicrobiota; class Kiritimatiellia; order RFP12; family DVOR01; genus Spyradenecus. The sequence continues at coordinate 6,612 of CAVDHG010000031.1, forward strand.
GAACGCACGGGCGAACCTCTCGTACGTGCGTTCGTTTCTTTTACTTCCCCCGCAAAAGTGCCGGCTGTCTACTCAATGTAGCACCCTACATTTTTCTGGGCGTTCAGTTTCACTTTTTGCTTGCTTACATCCCTGGAGGTTTGTATAATACGCACTCATTAAAAGGACGATCAGTCATGCGACGGACGAAAGAAGAAGCGTTAGAAACGCGGCGTGCCATCCTCAAGGTGGCATTAGAAAGCTTCTCGAAACGTGGCTACACACTGACAACTTTCAACGACATCGCCAAGCGTATTCACCTCACGAAGGGAGCCATCTTCTGGCACTTCAAAAGTAAAGAAGAGTTGCTTGCCGCGTTGCTCGTCCACATGCGCGAAATCTTCGACCCGCTCAAGCCCCTTGAGCATGCTTCAACGCTTGGCGAAGTCCGAGACGCCTTTATGGAATGGGCGAACGTTTTGAAGGAGCACGCCTTCCACCGTAAGTTCATGACCTTTATCTTGAGCCAGGTGGAGTGGAGCGAAGTTTTGAAGACAAGACTCCGCAAGAAGCTTGAAAGTATCCTCGCTCCCGACCCGTTCGCCTTGCTTATCAGTTGCCTGCAACGATTGAAGGACTCGGGCGAAATCGTCTCGCCTCTCTCTGCGGCGCAACTGGCAACCCTGATGAGTTCTTGCTTTTTTGGCACTTTCCGTTCAGCTTATCTGAACAAGTGCAGTATTGACCCCCAATCCACGCTTGCTGCGGGGTTGGGCTTTATCATTGAAGGAATCCAGAGGAAGTAATCATGGAAACGAATGCTCTAGCCCCCCAGCAGGAATCCCCGAAGAAATCAACCGCAGGAAAGGTCGGATTGTCTTTGACAATTCTGGCGTCTTTCGTGTTGGGCTGGTTTGTCTGCTCGCTCGTCGCGCTCTCGCAGAAGTCGAAGGCGCAGGCAGCCGCAGCCGCAGAACAAGCCCTGCTCATGCAAGACCGCCCTGTTACCGTTGAAACGGAGCTCGCCCAACTCCGCGACATGAACCCACCCCAGGAATTCATGGCGCACGTGGAGCCGATTGAATCGACCGACTTGCGCGCTCAGATTGACGGCACCATCGCCGAGGTCGCCTTCAAGGAAGGTACGATGGTCAAGGCTGGAGACCTTCTCTTCCTTATTGATCCTCGCGTCTATGAAGCTCGCGTGGCGCAAGCCCGCGCCGCCCTGGCAAAAGCCAAAGCTTCCGCCGACAATGCCGAGCGTTACTACGGGCGCATCAGTAAGGTCGACAAACGCTCCATCACGGAAGCCGAGATCGACCAAGCCTATGCCAACATGCTTGAAGCTCGCGCCGCCATTGCACAGTGCGAAGCCGATCTCAAGAGCGCCGAGATTAACTTGGGGTATACGAAAATCACTGCGCCCATCTCCGGGCGCATCGGCAAGAGCCTCTTGAAGAAGGGCGACTACGTAGCACCCTCGATGGGGTCCCTCGCTCGTATCGTGCAGACGGATCCGGTGCGCGTGGTCTTCTCCGTCCCCGACAAGGAATATCTGAACGGCGTGCTCGTCGCCGCCAAGACTGGCGAGGACACCTCCAAGTCCATCCATGCTCAGCTCCGCCTGGCAGACGGCTCCATCTACGCGCAAGACGGCACGCTCGACTTCTTGGGTAATGAGATGGACGCCTCGACCGCCTCTCTCGCCGTCCGCTATCGGTTCGCCAATCCTGAACAGTTGCTCCTCGCGAACGCTTATGTAACCATCCTGCTGAGCGAGAAGGAACCCAAGAAGACGCTCACCATCCCCGCCAATGCCGCGTTGACGAATGCCACCGGCGACTATGTATACGTTAATGATAATGGGCGCGCAGCACGGCGCATTGTTAAGCTCGGTGCCACGCAAGGCGGATACATGGCGATCCTTTCCGGTTTGAACCCCGGAGACGAAGTCATCTGCGACGGCGTTGTGAACATCTCCGACGGTGCCAAGCTGAACATCGTCAACCCCGCAGCCAAGTCTAACGCTCCAGCCCAGAAGTAAGAGGAGCTTGTCCCCCATGTCTAACCGCGACCATGAACAAACAATGAGCCTCGAGGAGATCGAGGCGAACGAGCGGAGGGTTGTCCGCGAAACGGTTGAAGCTCTGCCCAAGACGCCCATCTTCTCGCGCATCTTCGTTAACCGCCCGCGCTTCGCCTTCGTCATCGCTATCGTGATGACCCTCGTCGGCCTCATTGCGATGAAGTCCCTGCCCATTGAGCAGTATCCCGAGGTGGCACCGCCTTCCGTGCAAGTAAGCTGCACCTACCCCGGAGCCAACGCCGTCGACCTCGCGAACACCGTTGCCATCCCCATCGAATCCGAAGTCAACGGTGTGGAAGACATGATCTATATGTCCTCCGAATGTACGGACAATGGACGCTACACGCTCACCGTAACCTTCGCCGTCGGTGCCGATCGTGATATGAGTATGGTGCGCGTGCAGAACCGCGTGGCGCGAGCCGAGCCCAAGTTGCCCACCGAAGTAACCAAGCAAGGCGTCTCGGTAAGCTCGCAATCTCCCTCCATGCTCGGCTTCCTTGCCTTTCGCTCACCGAAGGGCGAACTCACCAAGTTGCAGATTGCCGACTTCCTTTACTCAAACGTCCGCGATGCCATCCTGCGCGTTCCGGGCGTCGGCGGGGCGGATGTCTTTGGTGCGAAGGTCGCCATGCGCATCTGGATGGATCCCGAACGGCTTGCCGCGCAGGGGCTTTCCGCTTCTGAAGTAATATCTGCCATTGAGTCGCAGAACCTGCAAGCCGCCCTCGGCTCCGTGGGTGCTTCGCCCGTAGAAGATCCTTCCGTGCGAAACGTCTACTCGATTGTCACCGACGGGCGTCTCGCCTCCGCGAAGGAATTCGAGCAAATCGTCGTGCGCACCTCCGAGGAAGGCGGTCTTGTCCGCCTGAAGGACGTAGCAAGAATCGAAGTCGGCGACCAGTCCTTCTCCCATACCGGCTTCTTCAACGGCGCAGACTCCGTCTCGATGGGCTTGAACCAGACTCCCGGCACCAACGCTATCGACGCCGTTGACCAAATCCGCGCCACGCTTGAACGCCTCAAGCCCACCTTCCCGGGAGACTTGGAATACGTCTTCGCCTACGACGCCACCGAAGTCGTGCGCGACTCTATTAAGGAGATCGTCTCGACCCTCTTTGAGACCTTCATCCTCGTGGTCATCGTCTGCTTCCTCTTCCTGCAGGATCTCCGCGCAACGCTCGTCCCGGTCTGCGCCATTCCCGTCTCGCTCCTCTGCACCTTCGCTGCGCTCAAGCTCTTCGGCTTCTCCATCAACACGCTCTCGCTCTTCGCCCTCGTGCTGGCAATCGGCACTGTGGTTGACGACGCCATCGTCGTGGTGGAGCGTGTGCAGTACCACATGGCAAAGAGCGGGCTCGACCGACGAACCGCCACCTTGCTTACCATGCACGAAGTAACCGGTGCCGTTGTGGCTACAACGTTGGTGCTCCTGGCAATCTTCATCCCCGTTGGCTTCATCTCCGGCTTTACTGGGCGCATCTACTCCCAGTTCGCCGTAACGATGTCCATGGCGGTGCTCTTCTCTGCGGTGAACGCGCTCACGCTCTCCCCCGCCATCTGTGCCACCATCATGGGCAAGCCCTCCGAGCACACCAAGAAGTGGGATCCCTTCCACTGGTTCAACCTCGGGCTGGACTGGCTTAAGGCGCGTTACGCCGTCATTGCCAAGTTCCTCGCTGCTCGCCGTCTGCTTACCCTCCTCCTCCTTCTGGCAACGGCAGCCTCCGCGGTTCTCGCCCTGAAGAAGACGCCGACCTCCTTCCTGCCCGAAGAAGATCAGGGCGTGGTCTTCGTTGATATGTCCTTGCGCGAGGGCACCAACCGCTCGGTAACCGACAAGGTCATCCTGCGTGCAAACGACGAGATTCGCAAGATTCCGGGCGTAAAGGACGTCCTTGCCGTTGTCGGGCACGCCATGATTTCCGGCAGTGCTGAAAACACCGGCATGCTCATCGTGGCACTGGACAATTGGGACGAACGTCCGGAGGGAGCCTCCGCTCGTAACGTTCTCAATCAGATCATGATGCTCTCTCAGCGATTCCACGAAGCCAAGTTCTTCGCCATGATTCCGCCTGCCATCCAGGGCTTGGGCACCACTGGCGGCATGAGCATCCGCTTACAGTCTCTGGCGTCCACGAACCCCGAGACCATCGAGCGCAACCTGCGTGCCTTCCTCGTGGCTCTCAACCAGACGCCCGAGATCGCCATGGCGTTCTCCCCCTACACCTCGGGCACGCCCCACATTCAGCTCGACGTCGACCGCACGAAGGCTGAGACCTACAAGGTCCCCGTCTCAAGCCTCTACGCCACGCTCCAGCAATACCTCGGCTCCTACTACGTGAACGACATCAACATCGGCACGCAGGTCAACCAGGTCATCGTCCAGTCCGACTGGGCAGGGCGCGATAACATCGATGCCATCGGGCGACTCTACGTCAAGAACTCGCTCGGCGCGATGGTGCCGGTCAGCTCCATGATTTCGACCACCACCATCGGCGGGACGCGCTCTTACCCGCGCTACAACCTCTTCCCCTCCGCGAGCATCACGGCGAATGTCTCCCCCGGCTTCTCCTCCGGGCAAGGCATGGACGCCGTCAAGCGCGCAGCTCAGCAGACGCTCTCCAAGGACTTCTCCTTCGAGTGGACGGATCTCTCCTACCAGGAAGCCGCCGTCTCCGGGCAGACCGTCCTCCTCGTCCTCGCCGCCTTCCTCTTCGGCTACCTCTTCCTCGTGGCGCAGTATGAGAGCTGGACGCTTCCGCTCCCCGTGATGACCTCCGTCATCGTGGGTTGCACCGGTGCGCTCCTGGGCATCATCCACTGCGGCATCGACCTCTCCATCTACGCCCAGCTCGGCTTGCTCCTCCTGGTGGCTCTCGCGGCGAAGAACGCCATCCTCATCGTTGAGTTCGCCGCCACCCGTCGCAAGCAAGGGCTAACCATTGTTGACGCCGCGGGCGAAGGCGCAGGCGAACGTCTCCGCGCCGTGCTCATGACGGCTCTTACCTTCATCCTCGGCGTGCTCCCCATGGTGTTCGCCACGGGCGCAGGTGCCGCCAGCCGTCAACATATCGGCATCACCGTCTACTACGGCATGCTCGTTGCCACCACGGCGGGCTTGATCATGATTCCTGCGCTTTACTCGCTCTTCGAGAAAATGCGCGAAAGTACCTACGCGCTCTTTGGTAGTTCGTCCAAAAAGGAGGAACGCGAATAATGAAGCCTTCCCTACTCTCCTGCACTGTGCTCCTCCTGCTCGCTGGTTGCACAGCTCTCGGCCCAAGCTACGAAGAAAAGACGCCCGGCGACGTCCTTTCCGCTGCCTCGGCTTCCCCAACCGATAATGCACGCGTAGTTGACCTCCCCTCCGCGCAGTTGGACGCCTGGTGGGAGCGGTTCCACGACCCGCGCCTAACGCGCCTCATGAAGCGCGCCTTCAAGGCAAGCCCCACGCTAGAGGCTGCTCGCGCCAACCTCGCCGCCGCTCGCGCCGCATGGGAATACCAGCGCGGAGCACTCTTCCCCTCCGTCGACGTTGGCGGGACGCTCACTCGCGCCCACACCTCCGAGAACGGACTCTCCGCCGCCAGCAAGCGTCATTACACCGACTACCAGCTCTCCGCCACTGCGCGTTGGGAGCTGGACCTCTTCGGGCGTAACACCTTCCTCATGAACGCTGCCGAAGCGCAAGCCGAATCCTCCGAGGCTGACCTCAAAGCCCTCTGGGTCTCCATCTCCTCCAACCTCGCTACCTACTACCTCAATCTGCGCACCCTCCAAGGTCGCCTCATGGTTGCCGAGGATAACCTCCAGCTCCAGAAGGACAACTACGGGCTGATGTCCGACCGTAACCGCGCCGGCATTGCCAACGACCTTCAGAAGAATCAGGCGGAGTATGACCTGCGCAACACTGCTGCCACCATTCCTTCCCTGAAGGCGCAAATCGTCGCCACCGAGAATGCCATCGCGCTCCTCTGCGGTGTTACGCCCGGCACCCTCCCCGAGGATCTGATCGCCCCCCCGCCACCTCCGGCGGAACCGGGTAAAGCTCCCACAGCATCCGATGCATCGGCGCACGCCAAAGCGGAAGAGAAGCAGGAGCACCACGCCACCGGGTTGCGCCCCACCGGCATTCCCCAACCCGAGCCTCTCGCCCTCGAAGCGGGCATCCCGGCAGACGCTCTACGCCGTCGTCCGGACGTCCACTCCGCCGAACGCCTCCTCAAGGCTTCAGTGGACACCTTAGGAGCTGCCAAAGCTGAGCGGTACCCGACGGTTTACATCTCTGGCACCTTTGGTCTCGACTCCCTCACCTTGGGCGACCTCCTCGATTGGGATAGCCGTTTTGCCTCATTCGGTCCGGGCGTTTCGCTTCCTATCTTCCGAGGTGGGCAAATCGTCGCCAACATCAAAATCAAAGACGAAAAATCCAAGGCTGCGCTGGCAAACTACGTCCAAACCGTCCTCAGCGCGTTGGGCGACGTCCGTACCGCGCTCGCTGGGTACAAGGAAGAGTCCGAACGCCTCGAACAGCTCCGCCTTGGCGTGCAGGCTGCCCAGAACGCCTTCGACATCGCGCTCAATAAGTACAACGCCGGGCTTGGCGACTTCTTTAACGTCCTGGACGCGCAACGTCAGTTGCAAACCCTCGATGAAGCTCGCGTGATTAGCGAAGGCACCCTCGCCCAACAGCAAGTCGCCCTCTATCAGGCACTCTGCGGAGGCTGGGAGGACGTCGAGCCCTTCGCCGAAACCGCGGACGCTTCAAGCGATGCCGGTCAGAACGAAGAGACGAAGCCTGCCCCTGCTCCCCAAGAGCAGTCGGCGAAATCCGAGCCTCTCCTCCAACCCATCGCCGAAGGCGAACCGACGAACGCCTAAGCGCATTCCCCTCGTAAACAATCCCCGTGCGGTGGCTCCCCTGCCCCGCACG
>CAVDHG010000032.1:0-13328 GCA_963608725.1 Agathobacter rectalis
GCGAACCGGGCAGACCTCGATCGCGGTGCGGACACCCCTCTTTTTGGGTTCAAAATCCACCCGCTTTTGCCCCCTATTTGCCCCCTTTTCGGCACATCCCTTTTCTCTGCAAGCCCTTATCGCGAAAACCGGGCGAATCGCCCATCGAAAACTCAAGCACTTATGCAAACTCGCCCCGGTCTCTCCCGGACCCCCCCCGCAACCGAGTTTGGGGTCTGTCCGCACCGCGTTTCCCCCGATCGCGGTGCGGAGACACCCCAAACTCGGTTCAAGGGGGTGGGGAAAGAGGGGGGGCGGGGAGGGTTTGGTATACTTCATGCATCATGGCGAAGGTTTTGGTTACAGGTGGAGCTGGGTTTATCGGGGTTAACCTCGTGGCGAAGTTGCTCGGCGAAGGGCACGAAGTGGTCGTGCTCGACAACTTCTATACCGGGCGCAAAGGTAAGCTCGCCGGTTTGGGGGTAGCCCTCTTAGAGCAGGACGTGCGCGAGCCGATCGCGGGCGACTACGATTGGATCTTCCACTTGGCGTGCCCCGCCTCCCCGCCCCACTATCAGCAAGACGCCCTCTTTACGTTGACAACCGCCTTTGACGGGACGCGTCAGGTTTTAGAGTGTGCCCGCGGGTGCGGAGCGCGAGTACTCATCGCCTCCACCAGCGAAGTCTATGGCGACCCCCTCCTCCACCCGCAACAGGAACGCTATTGGGGCAACGTTAACCCCATCGGGGCGCGGAGTTGTTACGACGAAGGCAAGCGCGCCGGCGAAACCCTCGCCCTCCTCTACAAGCACGCGCACGGAGTCGACGTCCGCCTCGCCCGCATCTTCAATACCTACGGACCCAACATGGAGCCGGACGATGGGCGCGTGATCTCCAACTTCGTCTTGCAAGCCCTGCGCAACGAACCCCTCACCCTCTACGGGGACGGCTCGCAAACGCGCTCGTGCCAATACATCGATGACCTCCTGCGTGCCTTCCTGCTCTACATCGAGAAACCCGTCGAGGAACTGGACGCCTTTTTCGACGAGCGGGGCGTCCCGGTGCCGGTGCTCAACCTGGGCAACCCGCGGGAGACAACCGTGCGCGAAATCGCCGAAAGCGTCCTTGCCCTCCTGCCCGAGAGCCGGAGCGCGATCGTATGCAAGCCCCTCCCGGCAGATGACCCCAAGAGGAGGCGGGCGGACATCACCTGGGCGCGGGCGTGCTTGGGGTGGGAGCCGCAGGTGGCGTTGGAGGCTGGTTTAGAACGCACGATAGACCACTTTAGGAGCTTGGCATGACCGCGTGGGAAAAGCTCCTCAACCCCGAGCAGTGCGCGGCGGTTACGGCTCCGGACGGTCCGCTCCTCGTCCTGGCGGCGGCAGGTACGGGAAAGACGCGCACCCTCACCTATCGCGTGGCGTATCTGATGGAGCAAGGGGTTGACCCGCGCTCGATTCTGCTCCTCACCTTCACCAACCGCGCCGCCCGCGAGATGCTGGAGCGTGCCGAGCAACTGGTGGGCGAAGGGATTGCGACGCTGTGGTCGGGCACCTTCCACCACGTCTGCCACCGGATTCTGCGCAAGCACGCCGAGAAGGTGGGCTACACGCGCAGTTTCGTGATTCTCGACCGCAATGACGCCGTGAGCCTCATCCAAAAAGCGATCAAGGCGCACGTGGTGGACACCAAGCACTTCCCGAGCAAGGACGTTATCGCTTCGCTCATCAGCAAGGCTGCGAATAAGCAGACGGAGCTTCGCGCCGAGGCGGAGGCGGTATTCTGTGCGCCGGATGAGGCGGTGCACGTGGAGACGATCCTCGCTATTGCCGAGGATTACGTCCACGCCAAGCAGAACGCTAACGCGTTGGACTTCGATGATTTGTTGGTGCTGACGCTCCGGCTCTTCAAGGAGAATCCGGAGGTGTTAAGGAGCTACGCCGAGCAATTCCGGTATGTGCTGGTGGATGAGTATCAGGATACCAACCTCATTCAGGCACAGCTCGTCGACTGCCTCGCCTCTCACCATCGTAACCTCATGGTGGTGGGCGACGATTTTCAATGTATCTACTCGTGGCGCGGGGCGGATATCCGCAACATTATTGAGTTCCCGAAGCGGTGGAGCGATTGCCGGATTGTGCGCTTGGAGCAGAACTACCGCTCGGTGCCGGAGGTGCTCTCCGTGGCGAACGCCGCCATCGCGGGCAACCCCGAGCAGTTCCAGAAGGAGTTGCGGGCGACGCGTGAAGCCGGGAGCGTCAAGCCGATGGTTGCCTTTGTGCGCGACGCTGCGGAGCAATCGCAGATGGTGATTCGCCACATCCAGCGAGCGCGAGAGTGCGGGTACAAGCTGAGCGACATCGCGGTGCTCTACCGTTCGCACTTCCACGTGCTTGAGTTGGAGTTGGAGCTGCGGCGACTGCGGGTCGATTACGTGCTCTCGTCGGGGCAAGGCGTCTTCGAGAGTGTGCACGTGAAGGATGTGATTTCGTTTTTGAGGCTGTGCAGTGGCGGGGCAGACCTCTTCGCCTTTACGCGGGTGATGGGCTTACTGCCGGGCGTGGGCGCGAAGACTGCCGAGCGCATCTGGGAGAAGTTGGGCGGAGGCTTCGACGCTACGCGGGAAACCGACCGCTTAAAGCTCTCCTCGCTCATCCCCAAGAAGGCGCAGGGCGACTGGGCAGTGCTCGACGGGCTTCTGGCGCGTTACCACGCCGAGGGGTTGGAGCGGAACGGCAACCGCGCTGTTACGCTCTTTTTGGAGGCGTGGTATGGAGCCTATCTCCGGCGCACCTTTGAGAACGCCGAGGATCGCGAGCAGGACGTGGCGGCGTTGGCAGGGCAGTTCGAGAAGGGGGCGGAGGTGGGTGCCTTCCTCTACGAGGTGGCATTGATGACCAACGTCGACGCAGAGAACGCGCAGGTGCTTGAGGATCGCCCGGGCGTCCGGCTCTCGACCATCCATCAGGCGAAGGGTTTAGAATGGCCCTGCGTGATTGTGCTCTGGTGCAACGACGACCTCTTCCCCTCCGCCAAAGCCCTCGCCGAGGGACACGAAGCCGAGGAGCGCAGGCTCTTCTACGTGGCAGTTACGCGGGCGAAGGACAACTTGCTCCTGTGCGCACCGGCGTCGCGTCGGCTTCCGGGGAGCAACCACACGCTCTTCCTGCGCCCCTCGCGCTTCCTGAAGGAGTTACCGCCGGAGCTGGTAACGAAACGTTATGGGATGTTCTAAGGGCAGAGCCGTGCTCGCGTTTGCCGTGGCGGTCGCCTCGGCGTGCTCCTGCGCGTGGGGCTACACCATCCGCGTGCACAGCTCGGCGAGGCTCCCGCTCTCCGTGGCGCAGGAAGTCGATGAAGCCATTGAGCGGGGACAACGTTGGCTCGAAGCGACGCCCTCGGTGGCGACCAACGCGACTGCCCTGCTCAGGCAGTATGCGCTCGTGAAGGGGCGGGCGAGCTTCGAGGTCTCGGCGGAGGAGTACGCGCAGTTGGAGAAGACGCTAAAGGCGGTTCAGGAAGCCCCCGAGGCGAAGGGCGCGTGGGAGGAAGTGCTGGCGCGAAAAGGGGTTGAGCCTGCCGTGCTCTTCGCCCTGCAGGCGCGGAAAGAGCAGGAAGCTTTCCCGGAAGATTGGCGCGAAGTGCTGGCGTTGAGGCTCGTTAATACGCAACGCATCTCGGCGCAGGGGGGCACGTGGGGCGACGAGCGGGACACGCTTTGGGCGATCCTGACCCTCCGCGCTCTGCTCAACGAATCGACGCCCCTGCGAAAAAGCGAACGCGCCACCCGGCAGGGTGCCGAGCAGCGCGTTGCGGAAGGTGCCCGATCGGGGCGGGCGCGGGGCTACGAAAAGTCCAGCTCCAGTGCGCCCGAGTGAATCGTAATCTCGCGCAGGGTGCCTTCGAGGTTGATCCCGCGCATTTGGGCGAGAGTCTTGAGTTCGACCGTAAGGGTGGTTCCGGAAACGGTCAGCCCCGGACGCCCGGCGATCGCGGTTGCCAATTGCCCCATCATCGCCTGCGCGGCAGCTTCGCCCCCCATCATCGCGAGGGAAACCTTGGCGAGGGTAATCGCCAGCGCGGTGCCACCAGCGGTCGGCTCCAAGCGCACCTGCGCCTCCACCGGCATGGGGATGAAGCCCATCGAGGCTTTGCACTTAAAGCGCAAGGTGCCGTTGTCGAGGAGGATCTGCGGGTCTTTGATCTTCTTGACCATCTCGCCTTGGACGGTCGCTGCCTTGTCGAGCGCGGTCTGGAGACCGGCGTTGATGTCGTTCTCGGTTAGCGTGAGGGCAACTTTGCGGATAACCATGGGGGTGCGTCCTTTCCTATTCTTCGCGTGGGCGCATTATACCAAAGCGTTTGGGAAATCCTCGCGGAGGCGAGCGGGCAGGTCGGCGAGGGTGGGGATCACCGGGAAACCGGATTGGCGCAGTCGCTCGGGCGTTTGGTGTCCTGCCGAGCAGAGGATGCAGTGCCAGCCTTGGGCGCGGGCGACCTCTGCGTCGTGCAAGGTGTCGCCAACCAGCACAACGGGTTGCTCCAGGCGCAGACTCTGCGCGGCGCGTTCCTTGGAGGCACCCTGATAGTTGTCACTCCCGCGGATGAACGCCATCGCAGGCGCGAGGTGCAGTTGGTGCAGTTGGAAGACAAGGAGGTCTTGCTCCAGAGCGGAGAGCACGCCTTGGCGGATGCCGGCTTGCGTCAGGCTCGCGACCGCCTCGCGTGCGCCGGGCTGGAGCTTGAGGTGGTGGGAAAAGAGGTAGCGAATGTGGAAGCTCTCGGCGATGGCTTCCCACTCGAAAGCCGAGGAGGGCTTTAGTCCCAGCTCCTGATAGAATTGGGGCACGGGGAAGCGGAACCGTGCGCGATATTCCTCCACCGTAAGCACCGGCAAGCGATGCTCCCGGAGAATGGCGTTCAGGGCGTCCAGACACGCCTGCACGTCGTCGAGCAACGTGCCGTTAAAATCCCACACCACAGACAGCGCAACCATCTTTCTACCTCCTATTCATCCAGTGAAACCAACCTCGGCGCGGACAGCTCCGGATTCTCCTCCGTCTCCACCGCAATCTTCCCAACCCCGAGCAGCGTACCCATCGTCGCGAACGACGCCAGCAAACACGACCCGCCGTAGGACAAGAAGGGCAGAGCCAAGCCCTTCGTCGGGAAGAGATGCGTGACTACCGCCATGTTCGCCGCGCCCTGCGCACAGAGAATCAAGGTCGCGCCAAACGCCAAAAGCATACCTTGCTTGTCCGGCGCGTGAAGCGCAATCACCGTCCCTCCGAACAGGATGAGCAGGAAGAGGAGCACGATCGACGCCGTCCCCACAAGCCCGAAATCCTCGCCGATGACCGCGAAGATGAAATCCGTGTGGCACTCGGGCAGGTACTTCTCGCGCTGCATACCCACGCCCAGCCCCTTGCCGAAGATCTCGCCGTTCCGAAACGCCGTCTCCGACTGCTTCGCCTGGTAGTTCTCGCCCTGCTGTTCCTTCCGCAGACGCGCCATGCGGTTCGGGTTCAACGCCACGAAGAGCGCGATCACCACCACGCCCAGCACCCCCGCGCAGGCGCACCACTTCCAGCTCACGCCCCCCACAAGGAGCGTAATCCCCGAGAGCGCGCAGACCACCATAGCCCCGCCGAAGTCCGGTTGCAGGATGAGGCAGAGCAAGACCGCGCCGATCACCACCCCCGGCACCAGCACCCCCGCCTTAAACTTGCGTACGCGCCCGCCCAATCTGTCCAGGTATCCGGAGAGAAAGACCACGATGAGAAGCTTCACGAACTCTACGGGCTGGACGCTGATAGGCCCCAGCGAAATCCAGCGGTGCGCCCCCTTCACCCCCTTGCCGATGCCGGGCACCAGCACGAGCGCGAGCGCAAAGAGCATCGCCCCAACGATCCCCCAGAGCACGACTGGGCGACGATAGAAGTGATAGGGCACGTGATAGGCTACCAACGCCACCCCCAAGCCTATCACCGCGAACGCCGCCTGCATGAAGAAGAAGTGATACGTCTCCTGCCCCTGCGACTTCCCGGCGTACGAGACGACCATCACCCCGAACGCCACCAGCACAAACGCCACCAACCACAGCATCCGAATCGAAAACTTCAACATCGCCTTCCCCTCCTTCCTCGAACCATCCTCTCACGAAAAAGGGGCTCGGGAGAATCCCCGCACCCCTCTTCCGATTTCTCTCTGCGCGGGGCTAACTCAGTGCAGGGGAATCTTCAACGTCGTGCCCGCCGGGATTGCGTTACCCGCGTCGGCACTGATGCCGTTTACCGTGCGAAGCTCCGAAGCGTCCACGCCGAACTTCAGCGCAATGCTCACCAAGTCCTCGCCCTCGGCAACCACGTGCGTCGTGGTCTTCGCCGTCAATGCATTATCTGCTTCGGGCTGGACGGGCAGAGGCGCGAGCGCATCCTGCGCTCCGGGCGCAACGGGGGCAGCCTGCTCGGGCGCAACGGGTGCTTCCTGCTCGGGGAGAGCTTCAGGCGCGGGAGGCAAAGGCTCCTGCGCGGGGGCGACGGGTTCGGCGCTCTTCGCCTTCGGCGCGGGCTTCTCGGCGGCGGGCTTCTGCTCGGGAGCCTTCTTCTGCGCGGTGGGCTTCTTACCGCCCGCCGGGATCGTCAACTTCTGCCCCACCCAAATGGTGTCGCTCTTCAAGTTGTTCGCCTTCTTCAGCTCGGCAACGGTTACGCCGTGCCGATGCGCAATCCCGCCCAGCACGTCGCCCGATTTCACCGTGTAGGTCGCGCCCTTCGCGGGAGCCGCCTTCTGAACCTTTGCCGGGCGCGGTTTCGCCTTCTTGGAGATATCCGTTCCGGGGGGCAACATCACCTTCTGCCCAATGCGGAGCTTGTTGGGATTGGCACGCACCGCCGGGTTCAACGCCAAGATGTCCGGCGTGCGCACCCCGAAGCGAACCGCGATCGCGCTGATCGAGTCGCCCTCAGTGATCGTGTAAGCCACCGGTTGCGGATGAACTGCCTTGGGTGCGGGAGCCTGCTCGGCAGTCGCGCTCTCCTGAGGCGCGGGCTCAACCGGCGTAATCTCCGGCTCGGCTCCGACCTCGTTCTGCACGGTACGCGTCTCGGCAGCGTTAGCCTCCATGGCATCCTGTCGCGACTGCTCTTCCGTTACGACCTGACGCGTCGCGCAACCCGTAACGAACGCAGCGGAAAGCGCGGTAGCGCAAAGCGAAAAAAGCACACTCTTCTTCATGTCAGCTCCTTGAGGTTTCCCTCATTCTGTAGCACGGTAAAACGTCCCTTCTATAATAGCAGACTCTTCCCCCTCCGCGCAAGGGTTGAAAATGCGCCCGTGTCCCCCCTCCGCCCGCCCTCCAACCCCGCCCGCAACCGCGCACGGCTTGCGGAAAAGTGCGAACTGTGCCATACTGTTCGGGTTTTTACTTTCAAGAAGGATTGATTCATGCCTATCGTGCTCGGTCTCCCGAAAGGGTCCCTCCAGGAATCGACGTTTGCGCTGATGAAACGCGCCGGCTTTGCCATGTCGTGCTCCTCGCGCTCCTACGTCCCCTCGGTCAACGACCCGGAGCTGAAGTGTCGCCTCATCCGCCCGCAGGAGATCGCCCGCTACGTGGAGCTGGGGCTCCTCGACGCCGGCATTACTGGCTACGACTGGATCTACGAGAATGGGTCGGACGTGCACGAAGTCTGCGAGATGTGCTACTCCAAGGCAACCAGTCGCCCCGTCCGCTGGGTGGTCGCCGTCCCCAACGATTCCCCCATTCAGAAGCCTCAGGATCTCGAGGGCAAACGCATCGCCACCGAAGCCGTGGGTCTGGCGCGTCGCTACTTGGAGCAACACGGCGTCAACGCCACGGTCGAGTTCTCCTGGGGTGCCACGGAGGTTAAGGCTCCCGAGCTGGTCGACGCCATTATCGAGCTGACCGAGACGGGTAGCTCCCTGCGCGCCAACAACCTCCGCATCGTGGACACCGTCCTCACCTCCACCACCCGCTTGATTGCGAATAAGACCGCCTGGCAAGACCCGGCGAAACGCGCCAAGATTGAGCAGCTCGCTATGCTCCTTCAGGGCGCACTTGCTGCCGAGAGTCGCGTCCTGCTCAAGATGAACGCCCCTGAGAGCCAGGTTCCTGCCATTACCGCCCTGCTTCCCTCCCTCCACGCCCCGACCGTCAACCGCATCAGCGCAACGGGCTGGGTTGCCATTGAATCGGTGATTGTGGAGGACGAAGTGCGCGACCTGATTCCCGGACTCCGTGCCGCGGGCGCGCAGGGCATTATCGAGCTAGCACTCAATAAGGTCATTTTCTAAACACCAACCCAACACCTAAGGAGCACGAACGTGGGTTCCATCAAGAAAAAACGTCGCGCCAAGATGTCCAAGCACAAATACCGCAAACGCATCAAGGCGAATCGGCATAAGAAGTAAGCCAACGGCTTGCAAGCGTGGCGCTGGTCCCCAGCGCCACGCTTTTTTATTATCCCCACCCTCCGTTCTCTACTTCCGGCGATGCGGGATAAAGCGAACGAGAAAGGACGGCATGAAGCGGTACGCCACTCGGCGGAACCACACCTTCTTCATCCCCATGCCATCCTTGTCATTAAAGACAAAGGTTGGGCAATGTAGGAAGCGCACCTTCTGCTTCTCTTCCAGCCAACGCCAATACACGCCTACCACCACTTCCGCAATGAAGCCCGGCTCACGGGGGCTGACCTTCGGTTCGTCCTCCTGTAACCACTCCTCCGCCAACCTACAAAACGCCGGGAAGAGGCGTTCGCACATCGTCTCAAACGCCTCCACGCGCACCACATACATATTGCACGCATAGAAGATGCGCCCATTCAGGATCTCCTGCTCAATGAAGTCTACGCACGCGCCCGGAGCCGTCGCCCGCAGGAGTTCCAATGTGCGAAGGATCCACTTCTCGCTTGCCAATCCCTCCGTTTTTGCAATCACCACGAAGCCCCCGTTACCTAAACCTCCGCCGTACCCGATGGCGTGCGGGAGCAACCCCTCCACCCGACCAGACGCGAGCAGCCGCTCCGCCTCGTGTGCCGAAAACGTCGGCTGAAGGATGAGGGGTTTATAACATTCTTTGAGGATGACTTGCCACAAGCGCAGTATCCGCGTTGAACTCCGCCTTTCGCGCTCCGGCGTAAAGCGAAGGAACCGACGATAATGGCAGAACCCCACGAAGTCCGCCCCGTGCCGAGCTTCCGGATGTTTCCACACCCACCACTGCGCCGTGATTTCGTTGAGGTGCGGATTGAGGTGGGCGATATTCTCCCCCTCGCCATCCCACAGCTCCCCCGCCTGACGCCTCTTCCCAACGCCGATCGTTTCAACCCCCGCGGGTAACACATCCGCCGGAGCGTTCTCTCGGTGGTCAACGCAGAATATCCGCGTCCGGACTTCGGGCTTGTCCTCGCTAGACATAAAACACGCCTTTCTTCGACGTACCCGATACGAGGCCCTAGGAAAGCCCTGACTGAATACGTGAAAGAAAGGCGTGCCACGGGGGCACGCCAGGCTTAACACGTCGCTCAGTCAATGAAATTTCCTAGGTTTCGTATCGAGCGACACGTTACGCGCAAGCGCAACAGATTTCCCGAACGATTTCTCCCGCCCGGGAACGCCACCAGTCTACCATACCTCTCCCCCTCCTTCCATCCCCCTCCCCCCAACCACCTTCACCCCAACCTCGGATCAACCCCATCTCCCCCGCAACCGTGTTCACCCTGTCTCCGCCCCGCGTTTCCCCTAAACGCGAACCGACTTCGACCCAATCTCGGTTCGGACACCCCCTTTTTGACCCCATGCCGAAACCGCCCCGCAACCGAGTTTGGGGAGTCTCCGCACCGCGTTTGACCCGATCGCGGTGCGGACACACCTTGTTCCCGGTTGCGGAAGTGTTTTTCTTTTTCCCCTACCAGACACACACAACGGACGCCCTCCGGGCATCCCAAACCCCACAAAATACCCCCGAAAAGGCAGAAAAGGCATCTAGCCCGTCTAAAAGTAGAGAGCGCGGGGGTAGAGAGGGGGGAGAGAGAGGGTTGGACGGAAGAGTGCCGGGGGTACGGTGAGAGGTGCGGGGGAGGGTGCCAAGGCGAGAAAAGGAGCGGAAAGGACGTTTAGCCCGTCTAAAAAGTTAGAAAGGAAAGTTTTAAGCAGGGGAAAACGCGGTTTTCGAGGTGGAGGTGGCGGGATGTGGGGGCAGGAGTCGGCGGTTTTTGGAGCGGAGGTTGCGGGGGACGATTAGAGGGAGGGAGGGTGTGGGCGTGTTCGGCGGGTGGGGCTTGTGTGTGTCTGGCAGGAGGAGAAGAAAAAGTGGGGTGAACCGAGTTCCCCCCTCCCGCGAGGCGGAGACAACCCAATCTTGACGCAGACACGCCCCAAACGCGGTTCAACCACCCCTTTTTCTGACCCCATGCAAAAAATGCCCCGCAACCGAGTTTTGATGGAACGCGAGGCGGACGGAGGGCAAACGCGAGGCGGACAGACCCCAAACTCGGTTGCGGGGGTGGAGGGTGCGGGGGGCTAGCGGCGGAGGCCGTAGGTCTCGGCGACGTAGTCGATGTCCTTATCGCCACGACCGGAGAGGTTGACCAGTATCGAGCCGTGCGGGTGCTCCTTGGCGTACCGGATTGCATACGCCACGGCGTGCGCACTCTCAATCGCCGGAATAATCCCCTCTTGGCGCGACAACTCGAAGAAGGCATCAATCGCCGCAGTATCGTCCGCCGTAACGTACTCCACGCGTTTGCGGTCGCGGAGCCATGCGTGCTCGGGGCCAACCGATTGGTAGTCGAGTCCGGACGCCACCGAGTGCACCGGCATGGGCGACCCGTCGGCGTTCTGCAAGGTGTAGCTGTTGAAGCCGTGGAGAATGCCGGGCTTGCCGAAGGTCATGGAGGCAGCGTGTTCGCCGGGGTTCTTTCCGCGCCCGAGGGGCTCCACGCCGTAGAGCTTCACGTCTTCATCATCGAGGAAACCGCAGAAGATTCCGATGGCGTTTGAGCCGCCACCCACGCAGGCGCAGACGGCGTCGGGCAGTTCGCCCGTCATTTCCACGAACTGCGCTCGCGCCTCCTCGCCGACAATCTTCTGGAAGTCGCGCACGATCAACGGGAAGGGATGGGGACCGACCACAGAGCCAATGCAGTACATCGTGTTCTCGGGATCCTTGAGGTACGCCTCGAAAGCGGCGTCGACGGCTTCCTTCAGGGTCTTCTGTCCGTCCTCAACGGCGATGACGTTCGCGCCGAGAATCTGCATGCGCAGGACGTTCGGATGCTGTTTGGCGACGTCGACCGCGCCCATGTAAATATCGCAAGGCAAGCCGAAGTATGCCGCCGCGGTTGCCATCGCCACGCCGTGTTGACCTGCGCCGGTTTCGGCGATGACCTTCTTCTTGCCCATGTACTTGGCGAGCATAACCTCGCCCATGCAGTGGTTGAGCTTGTGCGCACCGGAGTGGTTGAGGTCTTCGCGCTTGAGGTAGATGCGCCCGCCGACGCTGTCGCTCAGGTTGTGGCAGTAGTAGACTGGCGTGGGGCGCCCTTGGAAGTGCTTGCGGATCTGGCGAAGCTCCGCGATGAAGTTGTGCGACTTGCTAATGCGGTAGTACGCCTCGGCGATTTTGCGCATCTCCGCTTTCAAGTTGTCCGGGACGTACATCCCGCCGTAGGGGCCGAAGAAGCCTTCGTCGTTCGGATAGTCTTTCAAATAGGTGCTCATGCTGTCTCCTGAATCCATTAAGCCGTTCTGTGCGTTCACTCCGCGGCGCGCCGGGCGAACTCCTTTGCCAAAGCGATGTAAGCCTGTGCGCCCTTCGACGAGGGATCGTATACGACGACAGGCTGACCGAACGACGGCGCTTCCGAGATCCGCACGTTGCGCGGGATAACCGTCTTGTAGACCAGCTTACCGAAGTGGTTGCGCACTTCGCGGACGACGTCCTCAGCGAGGTTGGTTCGCGCATCGAACATCGTCATGAGGATGCCCTCCACGTGAATCTCGGGATTGACGCCGTTATCGCGCAGACGCTGCACCACGTCGGTAATCACCTTCAGCCCTTCCATGGCGTAGTACTCGCACTGCATCGCCACCACTACGCCCGTTGCCGCCGCGAGGGAAGAGGTCATCAGAATCCCGAGCGAAGGCGGGCAATCGATCAGGACGTAGTCATACACTTGCGCCGTGAGGACGGGTTGGAGCAAGTCGCGCACCACGGCGAGGTGGTTGTCCTGCCGGGCAATCTCCAGCTCCGCGCCGGAGAGGTCGACTTCCGAGGGGATGATGTTGACGTTCTCGAGGGGCGTGCCCTGAATGATGTCCCCGATGAACGCCTTCCCCGTAAGCGCGCTGTAGAGACTCGTGCCCGGCGTGGGCGCCAAACCCAAACCGCTCGTTGCGTTCGCCTGAGGGTCGAGATCGATCACCAGGACGGTGCGGTTCATCTTTGCCAATGCCGCCGCCAAGTTGACCACAGTCGTGGTTTTCCCGACGCCGCCTTTTTGGTTCGCCACGGCGAAGACTTTCGTTTTGCTCATAAGAAAGGAGTATACCACAAAACGCCCGCGCCCTCCCCCCGTGCTCGACGCACCGTTCCAGCCCCGGCGCACGCTTTTGGTATACTTCCCGCCATGAACGGCAAGCCAACATTCTTCGATTTCGCCTACGCCGTGCGCAACACCGAGATTGTCTGCGCACCCGATAGGCTGTTGGACGCCTTCGACCAAACCACCATCGACTACACCCTCCTCGCCCGCCCGATGGACGACCCGTATAAGACGCGCATCCGCGAGGGGAAGTTGCAGACCTTTCCGCCCCGCCTCCTCCTCCCCGAGGAGCTTTCCACGCAAGAGCTGGAGGGCTTCGGCAAGGAAGCGCACAACTACTTGGAGTTCCTGCGCAAACACGCTTCCCGCGTCCGCATCTTGCGCTACTCCTACCGTCTGCGCCGCGAATCCTACTCCGAGACCCTCGTCTCCGACCCCTTAGAAGCCGTCCAGAAGCGTGCCGAAGACGTCTTCAAGATGCAGAAGAATCCCTACGCTGCGCTCGTTACCGGCGTCGACGAACCCTGGGACGTCTGCCTCCTGCACCTCTTTGCGCGACTCGTCCAGGCGTCCGTCCCGCGCACGTTGCGCGCCTTGGAGCAACGTGCGAAGGAGAACTTCCGCGAGAATATGCCCCAAAACGTCCGCGAAGAGATTGAACGCGCCTTTGCCGCCGCCGAGAAGGACCCTGCCAACATCCAATCGCTCGGGCGTCTCCTCAAGGAGAAGGGACTCTTCGACGTCTACCAAGACCGTTTCTTCGCCCTCCTCCCCTAACGC
>CAVDHG010000033.1:0-13317 GCA_963608725.1 Agathobacter rectalis
CCCTCTCGACGCCCGAACGCCCCAAGCCCTTCGTTTCGCTCTTCGAGGGGAAGACACTCCTAAGGCAGACCTATGAGCGACTGGATGGCGTTACGGATCCGGAGCGCATCTACGTCGTTACCGCGGAGAACTACAAGCCTCTCGTTCGCGAGAGCCTCCCGGAGCTTGCGGAGTCCCAGATCCTTTGTGAACCGCTTCCGCGCAATACGGCGACGGCGGTTGCGTGGGCGTGCGGGCAAATCCTCCATCGCGACCCCACGAGCGTGGTGGCGTTCGTCCCCGCAGATCAGCTGATCCGAAACGTACAGCCCTTCCGGCGTGCGCTGACCTTCGCAATCTCCTCTGCCGAGCACCACGACGCGATTCTCACGCTTGGCATCACGCCCACTTCGCCCTCGCCGGAATATGGCTACATCGCGTGCGGAGAGCAGGTGCCCGCCTCGGGGTCTGACGACGCGCTCTTCCAAGTCGAAAAGTTCGTTGAGAAGCCAGACGTTGCGACCGCGGAGAAATACCTCCAAAGCGGGAGGTTCCTCTGGAACGCGGGTATCTTCGTCGCGCAAGTCGGCGTTTTTGCTGAGGCGTTTAGACGCCACGCTCCCCAGTGGTGTGCGCTTCTTGAGAATCCGCAGGAAGCTCCCTCGCTCTACCCCGCACTCCCACGCCTCTCGATCGACGTTGCGCTCATCGAACATTGCGAACGGCTCTTGGTTGTGCGAGGGGCATTTGATTGGAGCGATGTGGGCACACTAAAAGCTGCTCTTGAATGTCTCCCCGCCGATGCGTGCGGGAACCGCGCCAACGCTCCCATTCTTCAACAGGGTGCCACGGAGTGCGCCGTCCTTTCCACGACGCCCGAGCGCAAGGTCATTCTCTTCGGAACGCAGGGGCTCGCCGTCGTTCAAACTCCTGACGCCACGCTCATCTGCCCGAGGGAAGCTCTGGACGACCTCAATGCGTGGCTTGCTTCGCGTGGGGAATGACCGCCCTACCAGAAGGTATAGGCGTCCAACGCAAGGACGTGAAGCCCTAGGATAAAGTTGGTTACGCAGTGCGCCACGATGGAGGCACGGAGCGAACCTGTCCGAACTGCCAGTGCGCCATAGACGATTCCCGCGAGCAATCCACCGATAACGCGGTCGTGCTCCAACGCAAAGATGAGCACCACCATCCAGAAGGCGTGCTTGGAGACGCCTTGCAGGGGGACGGCTTGCCAGTCGCGTTGCGTGAGCCAACGCATCAGCCAGCCTCGGAAGAAGAACTCTTCAATGGGCGCGATAACGAACGCCGAGCCGAGCAGTTTTATCGTGGCGAGCACGGGCGAGGAACTCCACGCATAGCACCACGATGCACTCGGCTCCGGGTCGGAGCCGGGCATGAGAATCAGCCACCTGCGATAAAACGCCGTTACGCTCTCCCACGGCAACACCTCCGGGAGCACCCAGAGGACGTAAACGAGAAAGCCAAACAGCCCCCCGGCGAGGAGTGCCTTCACGCCTCCCCTGCAGGAGACGAACCGCCACGGCTTGCACGCCCAGAGCATGACGGCGCACAGCACCGACTTCCACGCGTAGACCTGCGCCGGGAAGTCAAAGGACGTGCGGGGCAACATCACGAGCGCAATCCCCGCTAGCCACAGGAAGAAGGGCGCCGTCATTGCCCACGTTGCGCTCACTGGGGGAAACCAAGTCCACGCCTTCTTCATCGCTAGTTTCCCCTCAGGTGAAAGAGCGTCATCGCGAGGATACGCAAGTCGAACCACAACGACCGCTGCGCCACGTACTCAAGGTCGTAGCGAACCTTTTCGGCGCGAGAGATTGCATTGCGTCCGTGCACTTGCGCCCACCCGGTAATGCCGGGGCGAACGTCGTGCCGGTGCTGTTCCTCGGGCGTGTACTCCTTGAGATACTCCATCAGGAGTGGACGCGGCCCCACAAGTGCCATCTCTCCGCGCAGGACGTTGAGAAGCTCCGGGAGTTCGTCCAACGATGTGGCACGCAGGAATCGCCCAAAGCGCGTTAACCGCTCGGCGTCCGGCTCCTCGCCGGGGCGCATCGTGCGGAACTTAATAATCCGAAAGGGACGCCCCTGAAACCCCGGGCGCAGTTGCACAAAGAAGATCGGGCGGTCGAACGCCAGGATCAGCGCAATCAAGAGAATCAGCACTCCCCATAGCGGAAGCGTGATAAGCAAGAGGAGCAACTCCAAAGCCCGAGGCATCGCTTCCCCTTAATCGCGCATGGCGCGTTCAGCACAGAAGCGGACGAATGCCGAGCAGGGACGCGAAGCGTAGTACTCTGCCGTTCGGGCTTCTGGGGCGTCGCCCGCTTGCTTCCGGATAGACGCCCGCTTCAAAAGCTCCAAACACGTATGCGAGCCGAACGCTTCGTCAAAGTCCGCGACCGCCCTTTGCACTTCACGGTAGAGCTTAGCCTTCTCCTGCGCATCCATCGGTTCAGGCGGAGCCTTGCGCAACCCGATAATCGCTGCCATCGCCGTAACCGCTCCGCAAGTTTCGCGAAGCCCGCCCAGTCCGGCACCCAGCCCTGCGCCCACCTTGATCGCATCCGCTTCGGAGAGACTCAACCGCGCCCCGCAAGTAGCGAGCACGGCTTGCGCACAGGAGTACCCAGCTTCGAACTTCGCCACGGCTTGCGCCGAGAGGGCGTCGGCTTCCGGCACTGCCATCGTTACGGCTTCCCCACCGCCAACACGCGGAAGCCGATCTTGCGCATCTGGGCGTGATTCAGGAGATTGCGTGTGTCATAGAGCAAGGCGGGCTTACGCATTACGCTATAGATCTGCTCCCAATCAAGCGTGGCATACTCTTGCCACTCGGTGAGGAGCAAGACGGCGTCCGCGCCCTCCACTGCCCGGTAGGGATCGGCTTCAAAGGTTACCCCTGTAGCCCCAATCAAATCCTCCCGCGCCGCTTCCAAGGCGCGAGGGTCGGTAATGGTAAGTTGCGCCTGTTCATCCAGAAGACGCCGAGCGATCGCCAAAGCGGGCGTCTCACGCGTGTCGGCGGTATCCGCTTTGAAGGCGAAGCCAAAGAGCACAATGCGTTTCCCGGCGAGCGTGTGGAAGAGGGTGTTCACTAAGCGGGATACGATCCGACGCTGCTGCTCCTCGTTGATGCGGATGATGCCTTCCCAGTAGTCCGCGCAGACCTCCAACCCGAGAGCACGGCAGAGGTACACGAGGTTAAGCACATCCTTCTTAAAGCATGACCCACCGAAGCCGGGCCCCGCCTTCAGGAACTTCGCGCCAATCCGGTGATCCATCCCAAGGACGTGCGCCACCTCTTCAACGTCCGCACCCGTTGCTTCGCAGAGCGCGGAGAAGGCGTTGATCGAGGATATGCGCTGCGCGAGCATGGCATTCGCCGCCAGCTTGGAAAGCTCGCTCGACCACACATTCGTGAGGAGGATTCGCCGAACCGGAACCCACGTGGCATAAATCTCGCGCAAGCGGCGCATCGCCGATCGCCCTGCCGTGGTGTCGGGTCCGCCGATGAGCACCCGATCCGGGTGAAGCAGATCCTGAACCGCCGAGCCTTCCGCGAGGAACTCAGGATTGGACAGCACGGTGAACGTGTGCTCCGGGTGCGTGTTGAGGACGGTTGCCATGGCGTCTGCCGTGCGCACGGGCACCGTGGATTTCTCAATCACGATCTTGTCGCTCTCGGCTTCGGTGGCGATCATGCGAGCGGCGGCTTCCCAGAACTGCAGGTCGGGCGCATACCCCGCGCCTTCCCCGAAGGTCTTGGTTGGCGTATGGACGCCCACGAAGATCAGATCGCACGCCTTGATCGCGGAGGCGATATCCGTGGAGAAGAAGAGGTTGCGCCCCCGACACTCGCGCACGAGGTCATCGAGTCCGGGCTCGTAAACCGGGAGGGAAGCGGAGTTCCACGCGGCGATGCGCTCCTCGGAGACGTCGACCACATAGACCCGCCGATCCGGGCACATCTTGGCGATGACCGCCATCGTGGGTCCGCCGATATGCCCGGCACCGATACACGCGATGTCTCGATTCATGGTGTCTCTTCCTTCCGGGGTGCGGACGCTTCCTCTGCGCTCAGGCGTGCTATGCCGTGAAGTCCGCCGGGCGACGCGCCTGAATCTGCTTCGCGGCGTCCTCCGGCGTATTGAGTGCGCAGGGCCCTGCAACGCACCCGCCGGGGCAGACCATCACTTCGATCACTTCTGCGGGAGCCTTCTTCGTCTTGGCAAAGACGCGCAGGAGCGCGATGTTCTTCTTGTTGAGTCCGTTAATCTTGAAGACGGTGGGCTTGGCGGTGCCTTCGGGGAGGTAATGCGCCACGGCGTTTGCCACGCCCCCGCTGATGGCGAACTCCGCGCCGTACTGCGTGCCGGTGCAGGAAGGCTCAAGCGGTTCCAACTCGTCAAGCTGAATATTGTCTGCCATGAACCACGCGCCGATCTCTTCGGCGGTGATGACGTAGTCCGGCGAGCCGTGCTTGTGCGCTTCGGTGCGCTTCGCCATGCACGGCCCGATAAAGACGGTGATGGCGTCCGGATAATCTGCCTTCGCTCGCCGGTCGGTGAACGCCATCGGCGTGGGCGTGGAGGAGACGAAGGGCTTTAGCTCGGGGATGTGCCGCTCCACGCACTCAATCCACGCCGGGCAACAACTCGTCGTCATGAAGGGCGCACCCTCCGCTTTACGCTCTGCCCACTCGGCTGCCTCGGCGATGGCGGTGTCATCCCCGCCACGCGCCACTTCATAAATTGCCGTGAAGCCCAGTTGCTTCAACGCCGCATAGAGCTTGCCGGGTTCGACCGGGAAGAAGCCATTGATTGCGGGCGCGACCAATGCCACGACCTTCTTCCCTTCGGCGATCGCACGCACCACGTGCGCCACCTGGTTGCTCTGCATGATTGCCGCGAAGGGGCAAGCCTTAATACACTTTCCGCAACGGATGCACTTGGCGTGATCCGCCGTTACGCGTCCATCTTCCGTCTTTCCAATGGCTCCCACGGGGCAGGCATCCGCACACGCCAAGGGCACCTGAATAATGGCGTGGTAACGGCAGACCTCCGCGCACTTTCCGCAGTTGATGCACAGGTCGTGCGAGATGTGTGCCCGCCCATTGCGCACCTGGATGGCTTTGCGCGGGCAGATGTTGGTGCAGGGACGTGCCAAGCATCCGCGGCACATGTTGGTTACCATGATCTGCGATTCCATGCACGCCGAACAGGCGTCCGGGAAGATCGTCAGGAAGGGGTCGGCAGCCGGGGGGGTGGTCTTGATGTCCTCGGCGTAGGAAGCGAGGGTTTTTAATTCGTCAACCTCGTCCTCCACGCGGAAGCCGAGCGCGGACATACACCGATAGCGCAACGCCGCCCGGTCCTTGTATATGCAGCAACGCGAGTAGGGCTGACCCTTCGGGCGCATGGTAATCGGAATGCGGTCGATGTCGCCGTAGGTGCCGGCTTTCATCGCCTTAATGACATACGCCAAAACTTCCCGCCGAAGGCGATCCGCCTCGCTAATCATCGGAATAGCCATATCTGATTCTCTCTTTAATCCATTAGGGCGTCGCGAATGGCGGCAAGCACTTTGCCCTCATCCGCTTCGGCGATGAGTTCATCGTTGACCTTGACAAACGGTGCCTTCCCGTACTGCCCGGAACGCTGACACGCCCCGGAGCACCGCATTCCCTTGACGGTTACTCGCCCTTTCCAATCTTCTGGAAGCCGTTCGGCAATCCCCGCCAACTGCGCACTGCCCATTACGTAACAGGTCGTGCCCATGCAAATCTCAACCGATACTGTTGCGCTCATAACGATCCCTAAGCAATAATAACTCTAACTAGCATACCAAATCTCCCTCCACCGGTCATTCTAACCCCTTTTTCGCCCTCCAACCCAACTCCCCCCGTAACCGCGTTTGGGGTCTGTCCGCACCGCGATCGGGTCAAACTCGGTGCGGACAGACCCCAAACTCGGTTGCGGGGACTTTTTCGGAAGAAGCTCCTCCGGTTTTGCATAAGTGCTTGAGTTTTCGACGGGCGATTCGCGCCTTTTTCGGGATAAGGGCTTGCCCCATCTGGGGATGTGTCGAAAAAGGGAAGAGTAGGGGCAAAAGTGGGGGGAAATTGAACCTAAAAAGGGGGGTGTCCGCACCGCGTTCGACCTCCGTCCGCCTCGCGTTTCCCTCAAACTTGACGCAGAGACACCACAAACTCGGTTGCGGGGGCTTGCTTTTTGGGCTGAACACTGATACTTTAGAGGTGTTGGCGGTAACTGTTGGGGACTAGCTCATGAACGCCCTGACCAGTAGAGCCACGATAATAACAGTGGTATCACCTGCCTCCTAGAGAGCCGACCCTTGCGGTTGGCTCTCATTTTTGTCTAGGTTCTCGTCTTTGGCGAGGATGTGGGAAGAGACGTGCTCGGGAGGAGGGAGGGTTAGTCTTCGAGGGTTTCGTCGTCCAGCTCGAGTTCGGGGGCGGTGGTCTTAAAGTAGGTGGCGAGGACTGCTTGGACGATGGGACCGGCGTCGCGTCCGCCACCGATACCATTGTCCAGCATGGCGCAGACCACAATTTCGGGTTTCTCAATGGGCGCAAATGCCACGCTCCAGACGTGTTTCCGGCGGACGCCACCATCCATGTACTCGGCAGTACCCGTCTTTCCGGCGGTGCGGACGCCCTCGACCTGCATGGTCTTCCCGGTGCCGTTAAGCACTGCCATCTCCATCCCGTCGACCACGGCTTGCACCGTCTCGCCCGACCACGGCAAGCGACGTTGCAACTCCCCTCCGGCTCCAAACGCCACCACGCGAGGGCGGTAGACCTTGCCACCTGCGGCGATGGCACCAATGGCGTGCGCAATCTGCAAAGGCGTTGTCAAGACGGCACCTTGACCGATGGCGCACTGGGCGGTGTCGGAGGGGAGCCAGGGGACTTTGGTCTGGCGTCGTTTCCACTCCGGTGTGGGGATGAAGCCGGGTCGCTCGCCGGGGAGGTCAATGCCGGTCTTGGTACCGAATCCTGCCTGCTGGGCAACGGCGACAATGGCGTCGATGCCGATCTTTACGCCCATGTTGCAGAAGTAGGGGTTGCAGGACTTCATGAGGGCTTGGCGCATATCCAGCTCGCCGTGCCCGTAGCGATTGGCGCAACGCAGGTGGCAATGGTAGTCGGTGTACGCGCCGGTGCAGGCGTAGAGGGTGTCGGCATTAAATGCTTGCTCCTGCGCGGCGACGGCGACGAGCGGTTTGAAGACGGAGCCGGGGGCGTATTGCCCTTGGATGGCGCGGTTGAAGAGGGGGGTGCGCTTGTCCTTTAAGAGGAGGTTCCACGCCTTGGAGGAGATGGTGGGGACGAAGGTGTTGAGGTCGTAGGCGGGGGCGGAGGCGAGTGCGAGGATGTCGCCATTGTTGGGATTGAGAGCCACGACGGCTCCGGCGCGTCCGGCGAGGGCTTGCTCGGCGGTGCGCTGGAGGACGCTGTCGAGCGTGAGGGTGAGGTCGCCACCGGTCTGCGCTTCACTGCGAATCCAGCGTTTGCGGGTGTAGACGCGGGAATCGACGAGGAGGGCTTCCTCGCCACTCTTCCCGGAGAGGAGGGCGTCATAAAATTGCTCGACGCCTCCACGCCCATGGACGTCGGGTAGGCGGTAGTTCCAATTGACGGTTTCTTGCTTGGTGGCGTCGCTCTGCCCCACGTAGCCGAGGAGGTGCGCGGCGAGGGAGCCTTGGGGGTAGAAGCGTTGGGGCATGGGCAGGATTTCG
The DNA here is from genome assembly GCA_963608725.1 of Agathobacter rectalis. GTDB lineage: Bacteria > Verrucomicrobiota > Kiritimatiellia > RFP12 > DVOR01 > Spyradenecus. The sequence continues at coordinate 7,765 of CAVDHG010000033.1, forward strand.
ACGCCCGGGAGGTTCTCGATCTGTTCGGAGATGTAGGCGAGGGTGGGGAACTGCACGTCTTGCCAGACGATGAGCGGGACGGGGCGACTCTCGCGGATGTGCCGGACGACCTTCTCGCGACTGATTTGGCGGGGAAGCCCCAAACGCCGGGCGAGCTGGTCGATGAGCGCGTCGATGGCGAGGATGGTGTTGTTCCACGCGCCGGGCTGGCGCAACTCTTCGCAGTAGATGACGACGGCGTAGGCGGGGCGGTTATCGGCGAGCACCACGCCATTACGGTCGAAGATGCGCCCGCGTAATCCGGGGTGCTCCACAAGGCGCAGACTTTGGCGCGCTTGGACGGAGCCGTAACGCCCCGGTTCGAGCACTTGCACCTGCCAGAGACGCCAGCCGAGAGCCAGAATCCCTACCGCGAAGAGGGCGGTCAAGACCCAGAGCGTCCAGACGCGCACGCCGGGCTTTTGGGGTTCGTCAACGTGCACGGTTCAGCGTCTCCTCTTGCGGAGGTCTGAGGACGCGGAAGTCCGCACCGCGAGCCAAGGCAAAGACAACCGCTCCGCCGAGCGCGCCCGTTGCCGGCAGGATAAGGAAGCTGGGGAAGTGCGGAGCGAGCGCGGAGGCGTCGCAGCCCGGGAAGAGGCAGGCGTAGAGCCAGAGCCACAGGGCAAGCGCGGGAGCAAGCACCACGCCGACGAGCAGACCGTAGCCCGCCATGCTTGTCTCGGAGAGTGTCTCGCGGTAGAGGCGGAAGAGCTCGCCAATCAGCAGGAAGAAGAGGATGCACGCGCCGGGCGGGACGTTCCACGCGCTTTCCAGCAACGCGCCACCCCAGAAGGCAACCCAGCGTCCTGCCCCCGCGCCACGGGTAGCGAGCCAGTAGGTGATCCACGCGGGCACGAAGACGAGTTGGAACGCCGGGGTGTTGGGAAGCCAGGCTCCGCTGATGCCGACAAGCGCGGCGCACCAGAGGGTCGTCCAGACCACGTCCATCACGCCCTCAATGCGCATGGTCTTTCTCGGGGCGTTGGGTGATGACGAAGACTGTATCAAGGAGGGCAGGATTGACGAACGGCTCGACGAGTGCCTCCATTAGGAGACCGGATTCCGTGGGGCGTTGGCTGACAAGTTGACCGACGGGCAAGCCCTTGGGGAACGTTCCGCCACTGCCCTCGGTGAGGACTTGTTGGCGCAGTTGCAGGGGGGAGTCCTTGCCGATGAAGCGCATGACCATGGGGTTGGCAGAATAGAGGAAGTCCACGCCGTCGGTGCGCCCCCAGTCTTCGCCCTGTGCGCCGTGGAGGATGCCTTTAGCCACGCCCGGGATTTCGACCGCTGTGCGACTCAAAGGGTCAGAGAGGAGGATCACTTCGCTTCGATGGCGAGAGACGCCTTCTGCGATTCGCCCCACAACGCCTTCCGGAGCCATCACCACGTCGCCTGCCTTCACGCCTTGCGCGGAGCCAACGCCAAGCGTCAGGCGGGGCCACGCGCCAAGCCCGCCACCGTGCGACCACACCGGAGCTACGACAACGTGCGTCTTCTGCGCCTTCGCCCAGCCGAGTGCTTGGCGCAGTGCCTGATTCTCCCGGACGAGCCTTTCGCGTTCGTGAAGCATGACGCGCAGGCGTTCGATTTCGAGTTGCTGTTCCTGACGCGAAGGACCGTCGCACAGTCCGCGCCACGCCGCAGTGCACCGCTCCCCGACTTGGTTACGGAGCAAGAGGGCTACATGTTGGAAGGGATAGACGGCTTCCCGGCACAGACTGCGGAGAGGCGCGTACCCGGCGAAGAATGCCACTACCGCCCCGCACAGAATAACCCAAAGAAAAATACGCCGGGACACGAAGTTCGTTCCTCACCACGCCACGCCCGATTCGCGTGGCGTTAAGACGCCCCTCACCGGTCGAGGATCAGCGTCTTCTTATAGTTGTCCAGCTCTTCGAGGATGCGCCCGGTGCCGGCTGCCACGGCAGAGAGCGGGTCGTCCGCCACGATCACAGGCAGATCCGTCTGCGCGGAAAGCAAGCGGTCAAGCCCGCGAAGCTTGGAGGAGCCACCGGAGAGGACGATGCCTCTATCCACCAAGTCGCTCGCCAGCTCCGGCTTGGCTTCCGAGAGGAGGTTGCGCACGGCGTCCACAATTGCCGTTACGGGATCCTTCAGTGCCTCGCGAATTTCCTCGGAGGTTACGCGGAGGGTTTTGGGCAAACCCGAGACCAGGTCGCGCCCGCGCACTTCCATGCTCATCTCCTCGCTCAAGGGGTACGCCGAGCCGATGGAAATCTTGATGTCTTCGGACATGCGCTCGCCGATGAGGAGGTTGTAGACGCGCCGCATATACTGCACGATGCACTCGTCCATAGCGTCGCCACCCACGCGGACGCTCTTGGCTTGCACGATGCCCGAGAGCGAGAGCAGTGCCACTTCGCACGTGCCACCCCCGATGTCGACAATCATGTTCCCCGTAGGCTCGTCAATCGGAAGCCCCACGCCAATCGCTGCCGCCTTCGGCTCGGCAACCAGCGTTACCTCACGCGCCCCGGCGCGCTTGGCTGCCTCTTCCACCGCCCGGCGGTTGACGTCCGTCAGCTCCGAGGGCACGGCGATGACCACCCGAGGCTTCACGAGCTTGCGTCCGCGAGCCTTGGCTATAAAGTAACTCAACATCGCCTGCGTGATTTCGAAATCGGCAATCACGCCCGACTTCATGGGGCGCAGAGCGATAATTTCTCCCGGCGTGCGCCCGAGCATGCGCTTTGCCTCGGTGCCTACGGCGAGAACCTTCTTGGTCTGAGGCTGGATGGCAACCACGGAAGGCTCGCGCACAACGACACCGCTTCCCTTAATGAAGACCAGCGTGTTTGCCGTGCCGAGGTCAATGCCGATGTCGCTCGACAGGAAGTTTAACAACTTGTTGAACAATCCGAACATAGGAAGTCTTTCCTCCAATGGGGTACCTCCCCACACAATAGCAAACGCCACCTTCTCTCGCAACCGCTCCTTCCTCGGCTTGACCGCGCTCCCTGGAAAAGTTACACTACTCTCTCATTCCCGAACAACCACACGGAGGAAACAGAAGATGAAGAAGGTGATCCTGACCGCAGTTGCGGTGTGCGCGATGGCGTTCTGCGCCGTTGCAGATGACAAGCCCGCCACCAAGGGCGCGGAGCTGGGCGAATGGACGATGGACGTCTCGGCGGCGAAGAAGCTGGCGAAGAGCAAGAACAAACCCGTCTTCCTCTGCTTTACGGGGAGCGACTGGTGTGGCTGGTGCAAGCTGATGGAGAAGAACGTCTTCTCCGCGGATGCTTGGGAGGACTACGCCGAGAAGAACCTCGTGCTCGTCTGGATCGACTTCCCGCGGGATAAGACCCTCGTGCCGGAGAAGTTCGTTTCGCGGAACCGGGAGTTGGCACAGAAGTACAAGGTTCAGGGCTACCCCACCTACGTGATCCTCTCCTCTTCCGGCAAGGAACTCGGGCGCCTCGGCGCGAGCCGCAGTGCCACCCCCGAGGAATTCATCCGCTCCGTCGAGGGCGTCTTGGCGCTTCAACGCATGGACACGGCTTTGACCGCCGAGGAGCAGAAACTCTACCAGGCAGCCCTGAAGGAGAAGGAAGAGTTGGAGAAGAAGATTGACGTTTGGTCTGAGAAGCTCCGCAAGGAGAGCGCAGAGTTTGAGGAGGCGATGAAGGCAGTCGACCAGAAGATCGAAGCCTTTGTCGACAAAGCCCGCAAGTCGGCTAAGTAATCGACGTCTTGTCTCAACACTTCTTAAAGCGCAACGGGCGGAACTCCTCCGCCCGTTGCGCTTTTCTCTCCCGGATGTTCCTAGCCTTTTTTCTACTGGAATAGACTCGTCACTCGCGCCCACACCAGCTTCGGGAGCGTTACAGTATACGGCTTAAGAATGAAGAGTGGATAACGTAGCATTCGCGCCTTCCTGTCGGAAATCGTCTGAATCGCGTCATACTCGTTGGTTGCTTCGCCCCCTTCGCTATTCGCAGGCAGATAGAAATACAATCCCGAGGACTTCGGAATCCTCGACGCTTCCTCTTTCGTGAGAATAGTAATCTCTGCGTTCCGGAGTTTGGGCTCTTGCTTGCAGAGGAGACGGAGGTTTTCGAGTCCCTGCAAACCCTCTTGGATCCCCAGTTGGGGCTTGCCTGTCCCCGTTGAGAACGCGGGAGAGGCGAGATAGTCGTTCAGCTGTTCCTGTCCTTGTATCATGAGCGCGACCGTAACGAGGCTGGGACCATCCTGAAACGTTACGCCAATAATCACTCCGAGCGTTGCACATCCTGCTAAGACGCCCTTCCAAAGGGATTTACCGCGGAGAGCCTTCCAGACGCAGGCACACCCGTAGCAAATGCCTAAGATTGAGATCCCCGCGAGCCAAGGCGTGTAGCGCGGGTAACCGAGGTATGCGGTCGGAAAACAGAAGAGCGCGATTGCCGTAGCAATCCAGTAGAAACGCACCCGCCTCCCGCCAAGGAGTGCCACCGTAGCAAAGGCGAAGAGGAAACCCCATCGGGTTGTGGCGGGAATCGGAACCGTCGGGTTTGCCGTCTTAACGTTCTGCCACCAGGTGCCACGGCTGGGCGCGAAGTCCGTCTTCCCGAGTTTCCAATTGTAGTAAGCGCGTCCGACTGCCGGGCTGATATAGGTGTACACAAACGCTCCAACGTGCCCCATCGCCTTCGCGTCGTCGTTACAAATCCGGAAGTCATAAGTAATGTCATGCGTGGGGAACCGCGCCTCGTCGACCGTGTACGCTGGGTAGAGTGGATGCCCGTAATGCTTCCACGACGTCAAGTAGGGCGAGGCGCAAACGATGCAGAACGCCACGAGTAACGCCCCTGCCATCTTTGATAAGAACGGCACCGCCGTCCACCGCTCCTTAAAGAGCAACACCGCCGAGAAGCACGCCCAGAAGACGAAGCACGAGAGAATCCCTGTCTGCTTCGAGACTACCATCCAGAAGCTCATGCAGAACAAGGGAAGGAGCGTCCCTGGTTCACGGTTGAGTCGACGCGTCATTGCGCACAGCAACCCAACGCCCGCCAGCCCCACCACGCAGTCCACGAGAACCGTTGTCGATGGCGCAAGAATGAAGAGGAGCACAACGCCGAGAACGCGCACCCACGCAGGCAACGGGCGCAGAAGTCGCCAGAGTTGTCCGCTCGCCGCGACAAAGAGAAAGGGGAAAAGCGGGGCAAGAAGTCCGAACGGCGAATGCGTAAAGGAGTAGGCAGCGGCATTGAAAAACCACGTTCCCCGCGCCATGAAGAGGACATGCCAAGCGTTCATCTCCTGCAAGTCCACTCCCATTGCCTGCGCGAGAGCCTCTGGCGTACTCGTATAAACCGGGTTCCAACCTGCGATAAGTAGCCGTATCGCGGGCAAATGGTACGCTCGGTTGTCGTAAACTTCCCCTTCGGCGAGCAACCCTGCGCTACACCAGACAACACCCAGCAGGAGAAGGAAGAGACCGCACGCACAGACCCGACGGCTCAACGTCTCCCTACGCGTTAGTAAGGTAAGGAGCAGAAC
>CAVDHG010000034.1:0-13061 GCA_963608725.1 Agathobacter rectalis
CGCACCGCGATCGAGGTGAGTCCGGTTCACGTTTACCCCAAACGCGGTGCGGAGAGACCCCAAACTCGGTTGCGGGGGGGATTTGGTATGCTGGAGGGATGGAAAAGATTCGAGGCGTTGTTTTCGATTTTGGCGGGGTCATTTCACTGCCACAAGATCCCGCGTTCTATCCCGTGGCACGGCGTTTAACCGGTTTGCCCGATGAAGCCTTCCGCGAAGGGTGGTTGCGTCACCGCGCAGGCTTGGACGGCGGCACCTACCCCGTCGCCGAGATGTATCACCGCATCCTCGCCGATAACGGTTGCGACACCCTCTCCGCCCCCGACCTCGCTACCCTCTGCCAGGCAGACTACGACTCCTGGGCTCACCCCAACCCCGCCACCTTCACCCTCGCCAAAGACCTCAAAAGCGCAGGGGTGCGTCTGGGCATCCTCACCAATATGCCCGAAGAATTCCTCCCATGGTTCGAGCGCATCGCAGGCGCGTTCCGGAAGTTGGTCGACGCCGAAGTCGTCTCAGGGAGCGTGCGCATGATCAAGCCGGACCCGGCGATTTACGCGCTCATGGCAGAGCGTATGGCACTCCAACCCGAACAGCTCTTCTTCCTCGATGACACGGCGCGCAACGTCGAAGCCGCGCAGGCGTGCGGTTGGCACGCAGCCCGCTTCACCTCCGCCGAGGACGCCCGCGCCATCCTCCGCAACGCACTCGGAATCCCACTCTAACCGTGAAGCACGCCGCACCGCACGAACCCGCGTCAACGCCCCCTACCCCGCGCTTCGCTTGGGGCAAAAAGCTCCTGCGCGTTTTGCCTTGGGCGGGACTCGCGGTGCTCGGCGCGGGGTCGGCAATCGGGCAGTATCCCCTCCTCTACAAGCTGGGGAATCGGGCACTCTGCTACGCGGACGGGGCAGGGTTCTTCGAGGCACTCGCGAGTCCCTTGCCGGGAGGCGTGCTCCACTTCGTGGCAAGCTTCTTAGCGGTCTGCTGGAGCGTGCCACTCCTCGGCGCGTGCGCGTGGTTTGCACTCGGAGTTGGCGTTACGCTCTTAGCTCGGCACTGGGCGCGACTGCCGTGGGTGGTGGCGTTCCTGCCCTTCGCGGTCTGCGTCTGGCAAGTGGCATACTGCGGGTTCAGCGCGTACATCTTTGAGAACGCCGCCTTCCCGCAGGAGACGCTCCTTTGCTGGGGCGTGGTGGCGTTCTTGCTGGGCGTGGCGAGACGGTGGGGAGGCTGGAGCATCCTGGGTCTTGCACTCTTCCCCTTCGCGGGAATGCCGGCAATCCTCGGGGTTGCGCTCGGAGCGTGTTGCGGGCGCGGGGGCGCAGTGTCGAGAGCGGTGCGCCTGGTGGCGTGCGCGGTGGCGTTGGTGGCGTGGCAACGGCTTACCCCCGCGGATCCGGCGTGGGGTTCGCTCCTGCTTTCAAGGCTTCCTTTTCTCGTGGAAGCCGGGGCACTGAAGTGGAACGCGATGTGCGCGGTGGTGCCGGCGGGGTTGCTTGCGGGCGCGGTGCTCGCGGAGAAGTGCAAAAAGTTCGGCGAGGCGCACCGGTGGCTCGTGTGGGGCGCGGTGGCGGGGGTCGTGGCGAGTTACGGGATTTGCCTCTTCCTCGGGGCGGATCCGGTGCACCCTCTTTACGACGTCTTGGCGTGCGAGCGGGCGTTGGCGCGGAACGACATGGCGCGGATCCTGCGCGTGCCGGAGGAGCGGGTGGTGCGCCATCGGATGTTGGCGGCGTACCGGATTCATGCGCTGTGGCGGGAGGGACGACTAGCGGAGGAGCTGTTCGACACGCCTTGGCAGATTAGCCACATGGCGTCGACCATCGACACCATGAAGCTCGGGGGCGATCGGCTCCTCTACGCTTACGGCATTGCGCAACTCGCGAGGCGGTGGTGCTACGAGAGCGTGATTACGCAAGGGTGGGACGCCGGGAAGTATCGCCTGATGGCGCACGTCGCGATCATCATGAGCGAGAAGCCACTCGCCACGCGTTATGCCCGGCAACTGGGGCGCATCCCCTTCCACAAGCAGGAAGCGGAGGAGCTGCTTAGTGTGATCGCCGGGCGCACGCAGCCCGACGCCGAATTGATGCGCGTGGGGACGCTGTATGCCCGGCTCTGCGCCGACCCGGCGTGTCCCACCTTCGAGGGGACGAAGCGACTGGAGGAAGGGATTTATAATCGGTATGCCGTGCTCCAAGGCGGGGATCAGAAGATGGTGGAGCTGTATCTCTGCGCTTCACTCTTAAGGAAGGAGACGTTGCCCTTCTTGGAGAACTTCGCGGTGATTTGCCAGGTGTGGGATAAGCGTCCACTCCCGCGGGTGTTCCAGCAAGCCTTGCTCTCCGCCGCGGCATCCGTGCCCCCAGAGCAACAACCGCACCTGACGAGCGACCTCTTTTCGCCGGGGATGATTGAGGCGTTCCAAGGGTTCCGGGCGCAAGTGGAGAGACTCCGCAAGGAGAATGGCGACATTGAGAAGCTCATGCGCCCCTGGCGGAGGAGCTATTGGTTCTACGCGCTATTCGTGCAGTAAGCGCGGAGCAGGCAGGTTAATCGAGAGGGGTAATCGCGACGTCGCGCCGGGAGAAGGTGTGCGCTTCCGGGGCGTAGACGGCGGCTCGCCCAGCAGGGCGGGCAGAGGAGAGCAAGTTGAGGAGATACGCCTTTGCCTCGGCAACGGCTTCGAGGAGTGGAAGCGCGAGGGCGAGGTTGGCAGCGATGGCGGAAGCGAGGGCGCAACCCGTGCCGTGCGTCGTGGCAGGGTTCGGAATGGTGGGAGCTTCCACGCGCCAGAGTTTTCCCTTAGCATCGGCAAGGACATCCACCGCAGGGGCGTCTTCTAAGTGCCCGCCTTTAAGAAGGACGGGGGAAGCGACCTGTTCCCGGAGAGTGCGGGCGGAGGCGACCATTTCCGCGAAGGAAGAAATGGGGGAAGTGCGTTCGAGGAGGGCGGAAGCTTCGGGGAGATTAGGGGTGATGAGGGAGGCTCCGGGGAGAAGGCGGGCGCGAAGAACCGAAACGGCGGAGGCATCCAGGAGAGGCGCACCACTCGTCGCGACCATCACGGGGTCTATGACCCACTGCGCGGAGGGGAAGAGGGGACGAGAATCGGCGACGGCTTCGATGGTTTCGGCATTGAAGAGCATCCCCGTCTTGACCGCACGCACGTCGAAATCCTCGGCGACGGCTTCGAGTTGCGCACGCAGAAAGTCGGAAGGCACACCCAGGGAGGCGCGGACGCCGTGCGGATTCTGCGCAGTCAGGGCGGAGACAACCGAGCAACCGTGAACGCCAAAGGCGCGGAAGGAGCGGAGGTCGGCTTGTAAGCCGGCACCGCCCCCGCTGTCGCTCCCGGCGATGGTGAGGGCAACGGGGACTCGCACAGAGGTGGCGGGCATGGCGGAGAGGGATCCTTAGCAACGCTCAAGCATTGCCGTGATGGAGGCGCGGGCGCGATCCATGACGTCCTGCTCCAGAACAATCTGGGGGGCGTTGTCGCGCAGGGCGAAGAGGACGTCCTCGAGCGTGGTGCGCTTCATGTTCGGGCAGAGGATGCGAGGCTCCAAGGGGTAGAAGGTCTTATCGGGATTCTCTTTGCGCAGGCGGTGGAGAAGCCCCATCTCCGTGCCGATGAGGAAAACCTTGTGCGCGGAGGCGCGGACGTGGCTGAGCATTCCGCCCGTGCTCAGGGCGTGATCTGCCAGAGCCACGACTTCGGGTCGGCACTCCGGGTGAACGAGCACTTCGGCTTCGGGATGCTCGGCGCGAGCGGCGGTTACGGTGGCGGGCATGAGGTGGGCGTGGGTGGGGCAGCAACCTTGCCAGAGGGTCAGCTTGCGCCCAGTTTCGCGCATGAGGTTCGCGCCAAGATTGCGGTCGGGCACGAAGAGGATCTCGCGATCGGCTGGCAGACTTTCGAGGATGCGCCGGGCATTGCCGGAAGTGCAACAGATGTCGACTTCTGTCTTGGTCTCGGCGGTGGTGTTGACGTAGGCAAGGATGAGGGCTTCGGGGTGGTCTTTACGCCAGGCGCGAAGCTCGGGGGCGGACGCCATGTCTGCCATGGGGCAGCCGGCTTGCGCGTTGGGGAGGAGGACGGTGGCGTTGGGCGAGAGGATCTTCGCGGTCTCAGCCATGAAGCGCACCCCGCAGAAGACGATGGTTCGCGCCTGGCAGGAGGCGGCTTTGCGGCTCAGCTCCAAGGAGTCGCCGACGAAATCCGCCACGTCCTGGACTTCGGGGAGGGTGTAGTTGTGCGCCAAGATGAGTGCCTGCCTTTCGGCGGCGAGGGCGCGAATCTCTTCATGCAACGTCATGCGGTTCTCCCAAGGGCGCACCTAGGGTTTAAGGCGCACCAGTAACGAGGAGGAAGGTAACACGCCCGCGCCCGCGCCGTCAAGTCAGCACACCGGCATGGGGGTGCCACCGGCATGGCGCGAGCGTTCGGCGGTAAAGCAGATGAGGTGGCTTTGGAGAGCCTGGAGAGTGGTGGTGCGCCGTTCTTCAGAAGTGCCGCGGAGCAAGAGGCGGAGCGTTTCGGCGACGAGGTTGAGGTCGCCCCCGCCGTGGCGGGAGGGATTCGTGTGCACGAAGGCGGAGGGGATGCCGGTGCGCAGGTGAGAGCCGTCGAACTTGCAGACCTCGACGTCGTCCACCTCTTCGCCCCGGCAGATGATTTCGCCCTTGGTGCAGGCTATGCGCGTGATGCGGACGTTCTCGGCGGTGAAGCCGGTCATAGTGTGCGAGACGAGTGCCCCGCCCTTGAAGGCGCACATCACGGTTTGACGATCCGGGACGTCGTTATCGCAGGCGTAGACGCACCGACCGTAGGGGGAAGTTTCGACGACGCGCCGCATATTTTCGAGGGAGGGATCGGCGAAGAGGTAACGGAGGTCTTCCTGTTCAAGGTAGAGCTTACGAGCGTCCCAGATGCAATCCTTCGCGATGTGCGCGGGGCACTCCGTGCAACGCGCCGGTGCTCCGGCGGGTCGATTCTCTGCGCGGAAGTATGGCGGAGAGGCAAAGCTCGAAACGTGCTCGCAGGGTTTGCCGATCCACCAGGAGAAGAGGTCGAAGTCGTGCGAGCACTTGGCAAGGATGATCGGCGAGGCGGAGGACTCCTTCGCCCAGATGCCACGGGTGTAGGAGTGGGCTACCTTCCAGTAGCCCATCGATTCCTGATGGTGGATGGTTACGACTTCGCCCAGCTCGCCGGAGTCGAGGATCGCCTTGATGTGCGCGTAGGGGCGGGTGTAGCGCAGGATGTGCCCGACCATGACGAGGCGTTCTTTCTCCAGAGCCTTGGCAACAATTTCCCGGCACTCCGCCTCGGTGGGCGAGAGAGGCTTCTCCAAGATGAGGTGGTAGCCCGCCTCCAACGCCTGCATCGCCGGCTCGTAGTGGAGATCGTCGGGCGTGCAGATCAGCACGAGGTCGGCTTCGGGACGCTCGGCGAGGCATTCGCGCCAATCCTTCCAGTAGCGCGGAGAGGGGATCGTCTCGGCTTGGAAGGGATCTGCCACGCCGACAATCTGGAGCTGTTCGGGATGGAGCGTGGCATACTCGGCGTATGCCCGCCCACGATAGCCTGCGCCGAGGATGAGAGCTTTGACAGGAGAAGTCATGAGAAGCGTTACTCTACCAAAGAATCCGGGAGAAGCTGTTAGGGCATACGCTTGAGGCTCGCAGAGACGATCTTCGCCATGGAGACCACGTCCGGGCAAGCGGCGCAATCGACAAGCTCATCCACGGCGGGGGCTTGATCATTTCTGCCACACCAGCGCAACTGGTCGAGCAGGAAGACAGCGGTGTAGCCGTTGTCGGGCGTGCTGACTAAGCCGATCGTCCGCCCCAACCCGCGGAAGAAGCCATCGCCGTACCCGGCGGTTGCGTTCTGAGCGGCTTGGAGAAGCGCATCCGACCACGCCTTGCGTTGCGCGGGAGCTTGCTTGCAACCGGGGCGCATGACGTATTGAGTGATGGCAGCTATCTGCGTGAGCTTGATAGGGTCGCCGGTGTAGGCTTCCCCGACCGAGGCGAGCAGGGCGTCGATGGTCGCACGGTCGGCAAGCACCTTCTCCAGCTCCTTGGGCGCGGTGGCGGAAGCAATGGCGGTAGCCTGCTTCCTTTGCCAGACGGATGCGGCAGGAGCATTCAGCGCATCGGTATAGGCGAGGTCGTCGCTATAGACGGATGCGAAGACGGTGGAGAGCGTCAGACCGCAAAGGGCAAGCGCACAAAGAAAACGTTTCATGTTTCACTCCTTTCTGAGGTTAGTCCTTGTAGAACTCGGTTTCCCAAGGCTCGCGCATGGTCTGGACGAGCAGGGCGTCCGCAGCCGGGTCGTTGACTGCGCAGAGGCGCACGGGGTCGAACTCGAAGTCGCGCCCAAGGCGTTCGGCGACGATGGCGAGGTTGAAGATGGTCGAAGAGCGGAAGCCGGTCTCCTCGTTGAGGCAGAAACGCTTGCGCGTGCGCACCGAATCGAGGAAGTCCACCTGCTGAGGTGCAGGCTCGGGCAAGGGCTTGAGCAATGCGTCCATGTCCAATTGCGAACCATCCGCGCCCACCATGCGCTTGCGCGGATAGACGGCGGCGCGGTCGCCCTTGATGAAGGGCTCAGCACGCAGGGAGCCGTTACCATCGAGAACGATCTCCGAACCGTCCGCGTAGGTCAGCGTGATGCGGTCGAACCGCCCGACGGCTTCCGGGTGTTGCTTGGGGCCGACGTACGCGATCTTAACGGGGCTGGTGTCGTCCTTGCCCATGATGTACTGCACGGGGTCGAGGTAGTGCTGCGCCATGTCGCCAAGCCCGCCGGAATCGTAGTCCCAGTAGCCACGGAAGTTCGTCCCGGCGCGGTCGCGGTTGTAGGGCTTCCAAGGCGCGGGGCCGAGCCACATATCCCAATCGAGCGTCTCGGGGACGGGCTCGGGCACCACGTTGACGTGCCCCGACCAGTGGAACTTCCAGTCGAAGCCCTGACCTCCGCCCACGACGCACCGGACGGGCGTGCCGGGCGAGGCGATCAAGCCGTTCTCCATGAGTTGCTTGAGGGGCTTGGCAGTCAGACCCAGCCCGTAGAGCGTGCGGGAATAACGGAAGAAAGTGTTGAGGCGGAACATGCACTTCTTGGACTTGATGTATTCCATTACGCGCTTGCCCTCGCCCACCGTGCGGGTCATGGGCTTCTCACACCAAACGTCCTTGCCGGCACGCGCCGCCATCACGCTCTGCAAGCCGTGCCAGTGCGGGGGCGTGCAGATGTGGACGATGTCCACGTCCTTATCCTCCAAGAGCTTGAGGAAGTTGCCGTAGTCCTTGACTTTGCCGTGACCGTAACGCTCGGCGAGAGCCAAGCCTTCCTTCGCCTTCACCTGGTTGACGTCGCACAATCCCAGGAGGCGCGTCCCTTTATAAGGGATGTGGTTCTCGGAATCACGTGCAATCACACCGCAACCGATGATCGCCCGCGTGAGCTGATTGGAGGGAGCCGTTGCTCCGCGCAGGACGTGCGCCGGCACGATGTTGAACAGCCCGACGGCTCCTGCGGCCTTGAGGAAGTTTCTACGAGATGTGTTCATACCTTTACCTTTCTAAATTGCGTTTGCGTTACTGCTTGCTCGGAGCCGTGCGCCCCGTTAAGAGGCTTGCGGCGCGGGCGATGTCGGTGGCGCGCTGGTTGCCTCCCTCGCGCTCAATCACGAAGTTCCCGGTGTAACCCAGCCTTTGAAGCTCGGCGATGAAAGCTTGTCCGCCCACCTTGCCTTCGCCCCACGGGGTCTCCGTTCCCCAGACGCCGGGCACCGCTGAGGGGATGGCGTCCTTGACGTGTACCTGGCGAATCCACGGCATCAACACCTTCACGGCAGCCTGCGGACAACCCTTCCCGTAGAGAATCATGTTCGCAGGGTCGAAGTTGATCCCCACGCCGGGCATCGCCCGCATGAAGCTCGCGAGGTCTTCCGCCGTCTCTTGCCCGGACTCCAGCAGCAGTCCAATACCGTTCTGCTTGCACAGGTCGCGCATCCACGCCACCCGCGCCTTGAACGTGGCATACGCCTGCGGGTTGTGCTCGTCCAGGAAGCCGGCGTGAAGCGTGAGATAGGGCGCGCCAAGCTCCCGCGTCAACGCCACCGCCTTCTCCACAATCACCTTGTTCCGCGCCCAGCAGGCGTCGGGGACAATCCCGCCCGTCTCGCGGATCCGCTCCAGCGTGGAGTAGTCCTCCTGCGGGAAGCTCACCATCGTCGAGAGCAGACGCCACTCGCCGGAAGCCAAACGCGCCTTAACCGCCTTTAGTGCCTCCGCGCTTTCCGCTGCGCCGTGGCGTTCGTCGGGCGAAATGAAAGGCCCCAACGCCAGGTGAATGCCCGTAACGCCCGTTTGCTTCATCTCCTTCGCTACGCCATCAAGGGGCTGTTGGTAACTCCAACTGCATACGCCCACGCGCTCAATCGGCACGACGCCCGTCGCGATGGGAGCCTGAGGCGCGGAGCACCCCGCCCCCAGCACCGCCAAGGGCAACGCAACCAGCAGTCCCAGCCGACCCAGCAAACCTTTTCCGAAGAAGGAACGCATCTTGCTCTCCTATTCCTTTACAGTTCGCGGATGTAGATATTCCGCCACTCGATCGGGTCGCCGTGGCACTGCAGTTCAATCTGTTCAGAGGGGAAGATCGCCTCGCGCCAGTTCCAATAGTTCTCCATCAGCACGTTGTCGACCACCGTCTTGCCGTTGAGGCGCACCGTGACGTGCTCGCCGACCATCTTCACGTAGAAGCGGTTCCAATCGCCGATCGGCTTGTCCGCAATCTCCGTGGCGTGGCGGGCGTTGTGCTTATTATTGTAGAGACCGCCGGAACCGACGTGCCACTGGTTGTGCGCGTCCCAGATCTGCACCTGAGGCGACCCACGCAGGTAGATCCCGGAGTCGCCCGTGATGGAGAGCAGACGCCAATCCGCCCACATTTCGAAATCGCCGTAATCGCGCTTGGTGGCGAGGTTGTACCCGCCCTTGAACCCATCGAAGTGAAGCACGCCGTTCACGACGCTCCAGTGCTCAAGCATCGTGGCGTCGGCGATCTTCTGCATCTCGGCACGCTTCTCGGGCTTCGCCTTCTGCCTCTTAATAGGGTTGTCGAATCCCTGCTCCCGCGTAACGCCCTTCCAGTAAGTCGTGAGGTCTCCGGCATTCCCGGCGAAGTACGGTGTGAACCCCCTCGGCGCAGGCGTGGCGGGTTCAACCATGTCTGCGAGCGTGGCGTCATCCGGGAACACCTTAATGCGGATGTTCTTCCACTTCACATTATGCCCGTGCCCAAGGAAACCGATGCGCCCGCGCTCGGAATGCAAGCCGGGGTGCTGCCTCTTATCCAACGTGTCGCCATCACCCTTGAACTGCGACACATCGCCCTTGCAAATCAGGTACCCATTGAGCCACGTCTCGAACGCACTGCCCGCCACGCGCACCTCCATGAAGTTCCACCAACCGGGGCGCCGCGCATACGATCCGCCTCCCGCGAAGTTCTTATCCTTATTCGGGATCTGCTTGTCCACATTGTCCATCCGCGAAGGGACAACGCCATAGAGCGACCCGGTGTACTGATAGGGCGCGAGCTTGTGCTTCCCTTCGGCGTAGTACTCGTCCCCGCCGTCATCGAGGAGCTGAATCTCGCCCATCGCTTCGTAGGCGGCGTCTTCCCCAATCTTGCCCTCCGGGATTCGGAGCCCCAGACCGTTGTTCCCGTTCTTAGGCATCCGATACTCAAAGCGCAGGATAAAGTTCCGGAACGACTGCGCCGTAACGAGGTTCCCGCCGTTCGTCTTCTTCCGGTTCGGGAAGCACTGCAACACGCCCGGCTCCTTCGCCGAGACGCCATACATCTCCGTCGCTCCCTCCCAACCGGTCAAGTCCTTTCCGTTGAAGAGTGAGACGAACCCCTCCTCCACGGTCTCCGGGTAAGAGAAGGAGAACCACCTGTTCGAGATACATCCCGCGAGCGCACCTGCACCCACGCCAATGGCTGTCGCCAGCCAGAGTCCAACCAATCGTCTATTGACCTTCATGCTTTGCCTCCGAATAGCCGTGCGCATCATCGCACCGCCCTTAACTGTCATTCAAGATACCACAATCCCAACCTCCTCCTCCCCCCCACCCCACCTTTTTCCTTCGGGGCGTACTTCTGTACGCACCTGCTCCGCCCCTCGCCCCGCTTAGTCCCAACTAAAACTTTCTTGCCCCTCTCCTTCCCCTTGTGGTACAATTCCCCCGCTTTCCCGACCGCATCGCGGATGTTCTGCAACGGGCGGGAACGTCTAGTCAGAAAGGAAATCATCATGTCTCAGTATCCTGCGTTCAAGCCCGGCGTCTGGCAAGAGAGCATCGACGTCCGCGATTTCATTCAGCACAATTACACCCCTTATGAAGGCGACGCCTCCTTCCTCGTTGGCGCCACCGCCCGTACCAAGAAAGTCAACGCCGAGTACGAGAAGCTCCACCAGCAGGAGTTCGACAAGGGTGGCGTCCTTGACGTCGATGTCGACAACGCCTCCAGCCTCCTCAACCACAAGCCCGGCTACCTCGACAAGGAGAACGAGTTAATCGTCGGTCTCCAGACCGATGCTCCCCTCAAACGCTCCGTCAATCCCTTCGGCGGGATGCGCATGGCTGAGCAAGCCGCCGAGGCATACGGCTACCACTTGAGTGAGAAGCTCAAGACGCAGTTCACTTATCGCACCACGCATAACGACGGCGTCTTCCGCGCTTATACTAAGGATATGCGTGCTTTGCGCTCGGCGCACGTGCTCACGGGTCTCCCTGACGCCTACGGTCGCGGTCGCATCATCGGCGATTACCGGCGCGTCGCCCTCTACGGCGTGGACAAGCTTATCGAAGAGAAGCAGAAGGATCTCGACGGCATCGGCACCGCTCCGGACGCCGTCATGACCGACGAAACCATCCGCCTGCGCGAGGACGTCTGGCGCCAGATTGACTACCTCGGTCGCCTGAAGAAGATGGCGGAGATGTATGGGTGCGACATTTCCAAGCCCGCCACCACTGCCCGCGAGGCAATCCAAGCCGTCTACTTCGGCTACCTCGCCGCCATCAAGGAGCAGAATGGTGCCGCCATGAGCCTTGGGCGCACCTCCACCTTCCTCGACATCTATATCGAGCGCGACCTCGCTGCCGGCGTCCTCACCGAGGAGACCGCCCAGGAGTTGATCGATGACTACGTCCTCCACCTGCGCATGAATCGCCAGCTCCGCACCCCGGAGTACAACGATATCTTCGCCGGCGACCCCACCTGGACCACCGAGTCCCTCGGCGGCATGGGTCTCGACGGGCGCACCCTCGTCACGAAGACCTGCTTCCGCGTCCTCCACACCCTCGAAACCTTGGGCCCCGCTCCCGAGCCGAACATGACCGTCCTCTGGGCGCAGGCTCTCCCCAAGGGCTGGAAGGACTACTGCGCACACGTCTCCATCGAGACCGACTCCGTGCAGTATGAGAACGACGACCTCATGCGCGAGCGTTTTGGCGACGACTATGCCATCGCCTGCTGCGTCTCTGCCATGACCGTCGGCAAGGATATGCAGTTCTTCGGTGCGCGGTGCAACCTCCCCAAAGCCCTCCTCATGGCAATCAATGGCGGGCGCGAGGAGATCAAGGGCAAGCAAGTCGCCCCCGTGAGCGACCTCCCCGCCCCCGGCGTCCTCGACTACGACGACGTCCTCGCCCGCTATAAGAAGATGCTCTCCTGGCTCGCGCATCAGTACGTGAACACCATGAACGTGATCCACTACATGCACGATAAGTACGCCTACGAGAAGATCCAAATGGCACTCCACGATACCCACCTCGCCCACCGCTGGATGGCGTTCGGGTGCGCCGGGCTCTCCGTGGCTGCCGACTCCCTGAGCGCGATTAAGTACGCCAAGGTTACCCCCATCCGGAACGCCGAGGGCATCGCTACCGACTTCACCGTCGAGGGCGACTTCCCCAAGTTCGGCAACGACGATGACCGCGTGGACGCTATCGCCCACGACCTCGCCGAGTTCTTCTACGCCGAGCTGCGCAAGACCCCCTGCTACCGCGGTGCCGAGCACACCCTCTCGCTCCTGACCATCACCTCCAACGTGATGTACGGGCGCAACACCGGCTCCACCCCCGATGGTCGCAAGGCGGGCGAACCCTTCGCCCCCGGCGCGAACCCCATGCATGGGCGCGACGCCTCCGGTGCCACCTTCTCGCTCAACTCCGTCGCCAAGCTCAACTACGACGCCTGCCGCGACGGCATCTCCAACACCTTTACCATCAACCCCTCCGCGTTGGGTAAGGGTGAACCCGAGCAGAAGACCAACCTCGTCCGCCTGATGGATGGCTACTTCGTGCAGGGCGCGCACCACCTGAACGTCAACGTCTTTAACACGGACCTCCTCCGCGACGCGCAGGCGCACCCTGAGAAGTACCCCAACCTCACCATCCGCGTCTCCGGCTACGCCGTGCGCTTCATCAACCTCAGCAAGAAGCACCAGGACGAAGTGATCGCCCGCACGTGCCACAGCTGCCTGTAAGCTCCGATAGAAGCCTAACGCGCTTCACTTCACAGAACGCCCCTGGTCGCCTCCGCGCCCAGGGGCGTTTCTTTTCCCCAACCGCGTTTCCCCTCCCTCCGCACCGCGATCGGGTCGATCTCGGTGCGGAGGGAGGGCAAACGCGGTTCAAGGGGGAGGAGGGGAAGGGGGAAGAGTTGACGGTGAGGGGGAGGGTTGGTAGTATTGAAGAGATGTGCGAGTCTGGTTCAAGCAGGGTTATTGTGTGGCGGTTCCCGCTTAGCAATAAAAAAAGGAGAGCAACCTTTCGGTCGCTCTCCCCTGTTGTAACGCTTTTTACCAGTTGTAACCGCCTAACGGCTAGAGCACTGATCTGCGTTAACTAACTTTGTCACAGTTCGCGTATAGGATAACACAAAGGAGTACGGTTATGTCAAGTGAAAAAATCTGGGTCAGTCTGGATTTGGGTTACGCCTCGATCGGTTGGACGGCGGCAAAGCG
>CAVDHG010000035.1:0-12986 GCA_963608725.1 Agathobacter rectalis
ATGAATGAGATCCTGCCACATGTCTTTGAAATGAAGGAGGGCGACTCGTCGTTCGCGCTTGGCGATTTTTGTCCGCCTTCAATGCCGTTGGAGCTGGAAATCGGGTGCGGGAATGGTAGGTTCCTTGTTGCAAATGCAGCAAAACATCCCGAGCGATACTATCTCGGTTTTGAGCGCATGATTGACCGTCTACGGAAGTGTTCGCGGAAAGCTCGCCTAGGCGCGTTGCACAATATCGCCTTCGTGCGCGTCGAGGCTGGGCGTTTCGTGCGCGAAGTCCTGCCTGCGGGATCTGTTTCTACCTTCTACCTCTTCTTCCCGGATCCCTGGCCGAAGCGTCGACACCACAAAAACCGATTCTTTCAGCGCGAGATGTGTGATACTTTGATCCGAATTATGAAACCCGGAGGGCACATCTATATCTCAACCGACCACGAAGAATATTTCAAAACGATGGATGCGTTCCTTGACGCAGATGACCGTTTCGAGCGGGTGCCGGTGTTAGTGCGTCAAGAGGACGAGCAGACAGACTTTGAACAACTCTTCCGGGCGAAGCAACAACCAATTTATGATTGTGCATTCCGGGTTAAGACGGAGTAGCCTTTTCGCTCGGCTACCGGAAGTCTCGCAGGTGCCCCACAAGAGCGCGTGCGCCTTTTAATAGATAATGAGGGTTCTTGCAGGCGTGGAAGGCGGTGCGTAAAAGCACTTGTGGCTGTAGGTGTGCGCGGTAAACGGTACTGATGAGGTGCTTTATTTCTGCCTCGGGAAGTGGCGAACGCATGACGGGGCTTCGCATATCATAGGCATCCCAATCTTCCGTTAAAAGCTCATGCTTCTTACGTAGCTCGTTGAAGAAGGGAGTTCCCGGATAGGGAACGCACCATGTTGCCTGCAAGGTTGAGGCATAACCTTTCTTTAATAAGAATCTTCCAAGTTCTACCGTCCGCATTGCATCTTCTAATGTCTCCCACGGATAACCGAACATGAGCGTAATGTGGACATGAAGACCAGCCTTTGATGCCATCTTTGCGCCATCAACGATCTGCTGAGGCGTGATGCCCTTGTTTAGCTTTTGCAGCGTATTGGCATTCGCGGATTCGACGCCAAAAAGCACCATTCGGAAGCCCGCGCGTTGCATAAGTCTGTACTCCGGTTCGGTTAAGACTCCGAAGCGCAGGTTACAATTTATTTTGATCTTCGTATTATATCCACGAGAGATCATCCCGGAACAAAAAGAAGTCAGCCAGGCACCAACAGGGAAACTCCCCGTGTCGTCCATGATTTCCCTTGCGCCGAGCTGTGTCAGGGAGCCGATCTCATCAAGGACATCTTCGACCGGGCGTACGCGGAAGGTTGGGTAGAGCGTTGTCCACGAGCAAAATGTACACTTTCCATACCAACAGTCTCGGCCGGACATGATATACGTGCCTGGTGTCCGTAGGAAATTGCCATTTGAAAAGGCGTAGTCTTGCCAACGCGTCAATGTTCGATCTATCCTTGGCAAGGTTGAGAGGTCATGTTCAACCGGGCGACCCTCAAGCCACGAGAGAAGTTCAAAATCGTAATCCCCGCCTTTTAATACAACATCTACAGGCGCATTGTTGTATGTTTCGTCAGGTAATGCGGTAACGTGGTCTCCTCCGATCGCGACATGGCAATGGGGCAACCTATGCTTCAGCTCTTGTATCCATTGCCAATGGAAGCGAACAACGGGTGTTTTTGTCTCAATAAAAACAACGTCCGGGTTCCACGAGCAGAGCTTCTGCCAATATTCTTCCGGCGACATCCCTCGCGCAATCCCATCCAGCCAGAGAACTTCATACCCCGCTTGCGCAAGAAGCGTCGCAGCGCTAGCAGGGACAACCGGATAAATCGCTGTGGGGCGGTTGAACCACTGGAATTGCCGGTTCTGAGAGAGTAGGGGCACTCCCTTTGATGATGGGATGGGGGGATAGCAAATGGCAACCCGCATGACAACCGATTTATGCGCTAACTTCTGTTCTCGAAACTATCGAAAGATAGCAAGGCGTGATTGCGATCCGCATCGGCGGTAGTTCCTCATTTCTGGAGAAGTCCAGCCTGACGCAAGATGGCAGTTACGTCTGGCTTCCTTCCCATCATACGGGCGAAGACTTCCTGCGCAGGAAGAGAGCCACCAAGAGCTAGGAATGTATTGCAATATCGCTTCCCCAACGTTCTCTCCGTGGCAGAAGACGCCGTTGCAAAAGCTTCGTATATATCTGCCGAGAGTGTCTCGCTCCACTTATAGGAATAGTACCCGGCAGCATATCCGCCAGAGAAGATATGCGTGAATGCACACAGGAATCGATCGTCCGGATGCATGGGAGAAGAGAGCAACTTCCGCGCAAAGGCATCCTTGCACGCATTGGCATTCTTATACTTCCTCGGGTAGACCTTGGAATGGAGGACGAGATCAGTCTCTGCAAAGAGCAATTGACGAAGCAACGCATTCCCAGCACGATAGGTTCGCTTTGCGACGATACTCTTTATTGCCTCTGACGGGAGTGTTTTGCCAGTCTTAATGTGTTTGGAGAGTGCTCTGAGGAGCGTAGGCTTATTGGGGAATTGCTCTAGGAATTGGGAGGCGATTTCAACGGCGTCCCACTCTACGTTATTGATACCCGAACACGTGGGGGAGTCAACTTGCGTGAGCAACTCTTGAAGCGCGTGCCCCATCTCATGGAAGAGCGTGAACACTTCATAGAGGCTCATCGTCGCGATACCATTTGCTCGCGGTGGCTTTTGGTTGCAACAAACCACGGCGATTGGGAGTTGCTGACGCGTCTCGAAATCGCGGGAGCGGATTTCATTCATCCACGCGCCACCATTCTTTACTCCAGGGCGCGCATAGGGGTCGAAGTATAACCCTGCGATAAGATTCTTTTTCCCGTCATAAACGCGATAGAATCGCACATCTTTGTGCCACGCGTGGATGGCACCCGGAAGACGCGTGAATGTAACGCCGAAGAGTCTCTTAATCAACTTAAAGAGCCCTTCCAATACACTTTCCATGGGGAAATACGCACGCAACGCTTCCTCGTCATACCCGAAGAGTTTTTGCGCTTGGCGTTCACTCCAGAAAGGCTTATCCCAGGGTTCAAGTTTTCCCTTCGCGCCTTCCGCCTTCGCGAACGCCGTCAAAGCAACGTCTTCCGCTTTTGCCGCGATGCGTCCGACTTGCTCCATTGGTTTCAACAGCTCAAAAACACGGTCAGGCGTTCCTGCCATCTTTGACGCCGTTGAGAGATGCGCGTAATCTGGATACCCGAGAATCTCTGCCATCTGCTGGCGCAGCTTCAAGATGCGCTCAATGAGAGGCGCATTGTTCTCCTTCCCGCTTGACGCCCGCGTAGCTCGCGCTCGCCAAAAGCGTTCCCGGAGAGCGCGACACTCGGCGTGCCGCATCACGGCGTCATAGGTCGCAAAGTCAATACCGAGCTTCCAAGGGCTTGTACCCTGGAGCAGATCTTCTGGGATTCCGGCGGCTTCGTCGTGGGCGACCTCTATAAAGGTATGCTTCTCCGAATCCAGCACATTGTTTGTAAAACGCATGGAAAGTTGTGCTAAGGCTTTCTGCAGGGAGTTGAACTTGCGCTTCTCCGCGCCTTTCAGCCCGACGCCTGAATCCTTCATGGCTTGAATCGAGCGCGACACCACGTGCCGTTGCCAAGAAAGAAGTTCCTCCGACTTCTCCAACGCAAGCATCCCCTCGTAAATGGGCACGCTCTGCGAGACGCGCTGGGAGAGGGCAACGATTGACGGCTGGAGCTTCTCTTCAAGCGAACGCCACGCCTCTGAGTGGGCAACGCTCGTTAAGTGCGTGAGCGTCCTCCAAATCTCGAAGGGCGTACGCACGGCGAGCATCGGCGCGAGCACCAACCCATTCCAAGAGATGTCTAACTGCTTCTCGACAAAAGCGAAGGCGCGTTCTGCCTTGGGAAGCGCATCCGCCATGGCTTGCGCGCAGTTTTTCGGCGTCATGGCATCGTAGCGTGGCATCCATGCGTCAGAGAGAAAGGGGTTCTTCTGTGCCATACGTGCTCCTATTGATTGCTCCATGGTCGCGCTTACGCGAGCAAATCGGTTTCGATAAGTGCGCTCTCGGTGAGCTTCAGATTGTGCGCTTTGCAGAACGAGCGAAGTGCCTCCAACCTCTCTTGCCGAAGAGAGGGCGTAGTTACAATAATCTTGGTCGGCTTGAGGGACTCAAAGAACGCCTCGTCATTCAGTCGCTCCAAGGGGCCGAGAATCTTGAGATTGTAAAAGATGCGCCCGCGCAACCCGAGATCATCATCGAGAATCCCCAACGCCACCGGGTGATTACGCGTTACATCAATCTCGTAGAGCTTCAGGAAGAAGAGGAGATTTACGCCTGCGCCGTAGAACAACACGCGCTCCATCGTCGCCACATTCCCGCCGGAGAGCTTCTTATTCCTGAGATTCGAAACGTGCGCCAGATACTGAAGGAAGGCGGGCTTGCAGAGACGCACGGCAAGCAACGGCACGGGCAACGCCATCGTCCAAAGAATATGCAACGCCAAAAGGCGCGTGTTCAGCTCCGTGGCGAAGAAGGAAAGCCCGATATGCGAGATCCCCGAGCCGATCATTACCGCGCAGATAATGTATAAGCTGTCCTTCCGCGAACTCCGCCCCCAAATTCGCGTGTATGCTCGCGCAAAAACAAGGCAGAGCAAAATGGGAATGGCGAAGGCGAGATAAACCTTCATCCACTGGAGGTGCGAGAGCGTGGGCAAGTCCCGATGCAGGAGGAAGACCACAAACCAAAAGAGCACGAGCGTGAAGAGAATATCGCAGAGAATATAGAAGGGCACTGCGATCGCCTTCCTGCCGTTGCGATGTCCCTCGCGGGAAAGGAGCGAGCCGATATCCCACAACTCCACGTCCGCCATCATGTGAACCACTACGCCCGCCAAAGCAAAGAATCCGAGCAGGAAGAGCGTAGCCGTGCTCGTGCGATTAGCAAGCGTGCCAAAGCCCAGCAACACGAAGCAGACCGCAAGCCCATAGATACACCACACTGCCCGCCTTTGATTCTGACGCACCGCCGCGAGGATACGGTGGTGGAGGTGAAGGCGATCCGCCGTCATGACAGCCTTCATCTCTGTATCTTCATCTTTTTCGGATGTGGTGAGCTTATTCAGAACTCGGCGCACCGTTCGCCTCAGGATGGCAAGCCCCGTATCAATGAGTGGCACCCCGATGAAGAGAATCGGAAGACCGAAGGAGACGAGAAACGTATCGCCCTGACGCATCAGGAGCGTGATCGTGGCGATGGTTAGCCCCAAGAAAAGACTCCCGGAATCCCCGAGAAAAATGGAAGCCGGGTTGTAGTTATACCGCAGGAAGCCTAGGAGTGCTCCCACGAGAAGGATGGCGATGAGTGGCGTTGTGTCCGGGCTGAGAATATACGAAACGCCGATCATGCCCGTTAGCGCAATAATGCTCAGCCCCGAAGAGAGCCCGTCCAATCCGTCAATCAGATTGAATGCGTTGATCACGAGGATATACCACGCGAGCGTCAAGGGCGTGTAAATCCATGGCGACGCCCAGAACGCGCCCCACGCCGAAGGCAGGATTAACCGCGCTCCGCTCCAGCACATGAGCAACGCCACAAGCACCTGCACCCCGAGCTTAATCGGAGCCGACACATTAAAGCGGTCGTCCAAAAACCCAATCCCAACCAGGACGGCGCACGCGAGGAAGTATGCCGGCATGATTCCCGCGAAGGGTTTGTCGGACGCCACAAGCTCGGGCCACATAAAGTGCGCAAACGCCAATGCCCCGCAGAACGCGACAACCACGGCAAGCCCACCCCCTCGCGGAATAGGCACGCGGTTGACCCGTCTCTCGTCGGGCATATCAACCGCTCCGATTCGAATCATGAGTGCCCGCACGGGCGGCACCAGCAGGAGCGTCAACGCACAGGCAACGCCTGATGCGAGGCACGCATGAATGAAGTTCGTGATCATCGGTGAAGGCCCTCCAGAATCTCCATCACTTCATCCATGACTTTAGGCTCAAGTCCGCGCCCGGATGGCAAACACATCCCTCGATTAAAGATCGTTTCGCTCACGCCCGTGAGCACCGCTTGCGCATCCGCGAAGAGCGGTTGCAAATGCATCGGCTTCCAGATGGGGCGAGCTTCAATTCCCGCCTTCTGCAAGGCTTCCACAGCACGGAAAGGCGAGAACCCCTCCTTAAAGGTAACCGCCGTTAACCACCGGTTCGGCTCGCCATACTCGGCTGTCGGCATCGGGGTGATCCAGTCGCGCCCCGCGAAGCGGGCATTCCACGCCTCCCAGACGGCGCGCTTGTCTGCCAATGCCTGAGGCAAGTGGCGCAGTTGTCCCAACCCGATCGCGGCGGGGATATTCCCAAGCCTGCCGTGGTCGCCGAGCTGCTTGTGCTCATACCACAGCGCAGGCTCACGCGCCTGCATGGCAAGCTTCCGGCACAACGCCACCAGCTCCGCATCGTCGGAGAGGAGCAACCCGCCACCGCCGGAAGTAATAATCTTGTTTCCGTTAAGCGAGTGAAGCGTCGCCCACGCACCCTTCCCTGCCGGGCGTCCGCGATAGGTCGCCCCCGCCGATTCAGCCGCGTCAACAATGAGGGGCACGCGATAGCGGGCGCACAAGGAGACGAGCGCATCGACGTCGCAACTCTGCCCGTAGAGATCGGTTGCAATTACCGCTCGCGCTTTGGGGAATCGCGCCAACGCCCGCTCGGCGAGCGCGGGATCCATGCACCACGTTTCCGGCGAAGCATCGACGAAGACGGGTTTCGCCCCAAACGAAACAAAGGGCGCGACGGAGGCAATGAAGGTCAGGTCGGAGGCGATCACGACGTCGCCAGGTTGAATCTTGAGCGCACGCGCCAGCAAGCTGAGAGCCATCGAGCCGGAGGTCGTCGCTAACGCGCCACCGAATCCAAAGCGCGTTTTTGCCTCCGCTTCAAGCGCGTCCACCATCGGCCCGCAAGGGGCAATGTAGTTTGAAGCGAAAGCCTCTGCCACCAGGCGACGCTCCGCATCGCCATTCATGTACGGGGGCGAGAGGAAAACGCGCAAGGCTACTCCTTCTTCTGGGTTGGGGTGCTCGACGGCTTCGCCGGGGCTTCGGCGGGCGTCTTCTTAAAAGAATAGAAGAGAATGCCGAGCCACTCCTTGAAGTAAAGCCCGGTATTGTAGGTGGTGCCGGGTTGCGGGAGCTGCGACCAAATCGGCGCATGCTTCAATCCCGCCGTGGCGGTGGTGGCTTCATAGTCGCACCCCACGGGGATCAGCTCAATCTCGGAGGACTTAAAGAGCATCATCGCACGCGGAAGGTGCCAAGAGGAGGTAACAATGAGAGCCTTCTTATACCCCTTCGCCTTGAGGAGGGCAATCGTTTTGGTGGCATTCTCGGCGGTATCGCGAGCTTCCGTTTCGCACAGGATGGCAGAGGCGGGCACCTGCATGGTTTCCAAGAGGGGCTTTTCGGCAGTCAACGCGCCCCCGCCCGAGGGGATAATCACCTTCGCCTTCCCGGCGTGGTAGAGACGCGCCGCCATCACCACGCGGTCGGCAGCGGAGAAACATTCGGGGTAGGGGGAGACGCCCGGCATGATCGCCCCAACGCTCCCGCCCAGAAGCACGATAGCATCTGCCTTCGGAATGTCCTTGAGTGCCTTCGGCGGATACTGCCCTTCCAGCGTCATCCCGAACCGCGCACTCGTCGCGGGCAGGCAGACCACCGCCATGAAGAGGTCGAGGAGCAACACCGCGGTAGCCACCTTAAACATCCGCTTCCACATCAGCCAGAGACTCAGGAGCAGCAGCCCCCCGAGCAACCACGCGAACGGCGTGCAAAACCAAAGCAACCACTTAAAGAGCGCGAATATCATTTCTCCATCTCCCGAATCCGATGTAACAGCACTGCCAGGCTCACAGCCAAGTCCTCCCGCTGGACGAGCACGCCATCGGGCACGTCCAGTTGCGTCGGCGTGAAGTTCCAAATGGCGCGAATCCCCCCGGCAACCATTTGCTCTGCCACGCGCTGTGCCTTATCTGCCGGCACCGTCAGGATCCCGAGCGTTGCCCCAAGCCGGAGCACCGTCTCCGTGAGCGAGCTTACCGGGAAGACCGGAATCCCGGCAAGGATAATATTGCACCGCTCCGGCGCGGCGTCAAATCCTGCTGCGAGCGAAAGCCCCTGCTTGCGAAAGCCCGGATAAGAAAGGAGTGCCGAGCCGAGCTTCCCCACGCCTGCAAGCACGGCGGTCATCTCGGCGTCTGCGCCGGTGAGTTGCTCAATAGCGAGAATCAGCTGGCGAATAGGGAAGCCCACCCGAGGCGTCCCGCGCACGCCCGTCTTTGCGAGGTCTTTACGCACCACAATGGGGTCGAGGTTCAGCGCGGTGGCAAGCCCGGCTCCGGACGCAAAAAGTCTCCCTTCGCTCTCAAGCGCGTTTAACACACGCAGGTAGAGCGGGAGCCTTTGGAGCATCCGGGTGCCCATCCTCATGCTTCGCCCTCCGGCTCCGCATCCTCCGCGCTCGTCGCTTCCTCCGCTTCCGGTTGCGGGGCTCCGATGTCGTAACCAATCAAGCGACAGTCCAACGCGCCGTTCTTAAAGGGCAGAATGGCGGACGACTTCAGCCGAATCTTCAACGAGAGGGGCTTGGAGGAGGTGAAGACCCACGCCTTCCACTCCGCCGGCACCTGGTCATGGAGCCACTCGCCGATGCCGGCGTATAACGGCTCCAAGGAAACCTCGTCCTCCAGTCGCTCTCCGTAAGGCGGATTCATGAAGAGGACGCCCGGCGTCTTGGGGAGGGGGGAGTCGGTGTAATCATCTACGAAGAACTTCACGTTCTGCCCCACGCCTGCGGCATTGGCGTTCAGCTCGGCGATGTCGACGGCGCGCTCTTCCCAGTCCACCCCCGCGATAATCGGCAAGCTCTCATCGTCGAAGGGCACCTCCGCGGCTTTGGCTTTCGCGAGCATATCGCGCCAAATCTCCTGCGGCGTCGCCCCGAACCGTTTCCGGACGCTTTCGCCCGCCTTCTCTCCGGGAATGACGTGGTCCCAACCCAGCAGATGCATAAAGGCGAAGTCTGCTCGGAGCGTACCGGGCAGGATGTTCCGCGCCATGAGCGCAGCTTCGATAGCCGGCGTCCCCGAACCGCTGAACGGCACAATGAAGGGCGCGTGCTTATCCCACCCCGTCGCCAGGATGCACGCCGCTGCCAGGGCTTCCTGCATGGGGGCGAGCCAGCCCTCCTTCCGGTAACCCCGGCGCGAGAGCGAATTGCCCGACGTGTCCAAGTAAATCTTCGCGTGCGTCCCTTCCCAGTGGACGAAGATTGCCGCACTCGGCGTCCCGCCCGCCAGCCGTGCACCGAAGGTGCGCTCGAACCGCTTCCGGAGCACCATCAAATCCAGCTTCGGCAAGTAGAGCGAGCCGGACATGAGGTCATACCCATCGATCTCGACGAGGAGCTCGGCGCGGTCTTGCTCCTCGGGCAAGGCGTCGAGCCAATCCTCCAAGGCGGCGCGAACCACCCGGAGCGCATTGCGCAACGGCGTGCGCTTGACGTACAGCTCCTTCCCATCTGCCAAGACGCGCACCGGCACGCTGTCTCCCACGCTGGGGCGGCGCCCGCACTTGTCCCGCATACGGTCAACAATCGCATCCTTCACCTTGAGCGTGGGCATACGCGTGTCATTCACCGTCGGTACATTGGTGATCGCGTTGGAGACGAAGAAGGCGTTGTCAACCGAGAGCACCTGCTCCCACGGCGCGTAGTAGGCAAGGTTGTAGAGGTCTTCGAGCGTCCGGCACCGCGTATCCTGCACGAAGGGCCAGAGCACGCGCTGGGCGGTGCGCAGGGAGAGGTTGAGGCGGAGAATATCCCGGCAAGCTTGCTTCGCCCGAATCCCGACCATGGTATCCGTCTCGCCCAAAATCTCATATCCAAGCTCTGTCAGCTCCTGCTTGAGATAGGGCACAATCCCTCGACCGCACGTAATGGCGAGGGTGGTGGGGTCTGTCCAGAGGTTACGCATCTTCCCGCTTCTCCTCTTCTTCGGGCAAGGTTACCGAGCGGAGGGCGCGGTTGATCTGCTCCACGCGCTTGCGGGCATTGTCCAACGCCGTATGCGCATCGTCCAAACGCTTCTCAACCGTGTCGCAATTCGCAAGGAATTCTTCCACGTACTTCTTTGTCTTAGCCAGTAAATCCCATGCCTTGGTGGCTTGCTTCTGCACCGCCAAGGTGCGGAAACCGAATTGTAGCGCGTTGAGCAGAGCCGCGATCGTCTGCGGTCCCGTGAGCAAGATGTGCTTCTTGCGGAGGTCTGCAACCACGGCGGGATCGCGCAGGACTTCCAAGTACAGCCCCTCCGTGGGCAGGAAGAGTACGGCGAAATCGGTGGTATGCGGCGGGGAGATATATTGCTCCACTTGCGTAGCAAAGGTGCGAATGCGCTCCATGAGAGCCTTGCGTGCACGCTCCGCGCTCTCCGCGTCTTCCGCCTTTAAGAGCTTCTCGTAGTCCTCAATGGGGAACTTCGAATCGATCGGGAGCCACACCTTCTTCCCCTCTTCCTGACCCGGCAGGGCGAGGGCGAACTCCACTATCTTGTTGCTCCGCGGATTGGGCTTAACGTTCTGCTCGAACTGCCCCGGCACCAGCATATCTTCCAAGAGCTTCTGGAGCTGAACTTCCCCCCACGTTCCCCGCGTCTTGACGTTGGCAAGCAACGCGTTAAACCGCGCAACGCCCGAATCAAGTTTCGTAAAGGTTTCGTTCAGTGCGCCCACCTGGCGCATACTGCCCCGCACCTCTTTCAGGTGATCCTGCAAGAGGTTCATGTGCTCGGCGAAGCGCGAGTTGAGCGTGGTGCCCAGCTCCGAGCGTTGCGCCCGCGCCAGTTCGCTCTCCTTCAGTTCCAACTCGCGGAGTTGCGCCATGAATTGGTCGCGGATGCGCCTCTCGGCTTCTGCCAAGGCTTCCGGCGTTACGGGGTCTGGCTTCGCTTGCTCCTCTGCCTTCTGCTTCTGGCTTTTCGCATAGGTGATGGCAACCCACCCGATCGCCACCGCAATGGCGACCTGAAGGATAAGGCAGAGAATCCAACTTAACGCCATGCGTTTACGCCTCCATGGCGCGGGCGAGGGCTTGCCCGAATTCGGAGCACTTCACTTCCTTTGCCCCATCCATCAGGCGGGCGAAGTCGTAAGTAACCGTCTTGGCGGCGATGACGGCGTCCATGGCGTGCAGGATCTTGTCTGCCGCTTCCGTCCAGCCCATGTAGCGCAACATCATTTCGCCCGAGAGAATGAGCGAGCCGGGGTTGACCTTGTCCATGCCGGCGTACTTGGGAGCCGTGCCGTGGGTGGCTTCGAAGACGGCTACGCCTGTGGTGTAGTTGATGTTGGCTCCGGGGGCGATACCGATGCCACCCACGCAAGCCGCGAGCGCGTCGGAGATGTAGTCGCCGTTCAGGTTGAGCGTGGCAATAACGTCATACTCTGCCGGACGCGTGAGGATCTGTTGCAGGAAGGCGTCGCAGATGCAGTCCTTCACCACGATGTCGCGCCCCGTCTTGGGATTCTTGAAGTGGAGCCACGTGCCCCCGTCGATGGGTTCTGCCCCGTAGTCCCGACGCGCCAGGGCGTAACCCCAATCGCGGAACGCGCCTTCGGTGAACTTCTGGATGTTGCCCTTGTGAACGAGCGTCACGGAGGCGCGGTCGTTTGCCACGGCGTAATCGAGCGCGGCTTTGACCAGGCGTTCCGTGCCCTCTTGGGAGACGGGTTTGATGCCGATAGACGAACTCTCCGGGAAGCGAATTTTCGTTACGCCCATCTCCTTCGTGAGGAAGTCGATCACTTTCCGCACCTCGGGCGTCCCGCTCTTCCACTCAATGCCGGCGTAAATATCCTCCGTGTTCTCGCGGAAGACCACCATATCCGTCTTTTCCGGATGGAGCACCGGCGAGGGCACCCCCTTGAACCAGCGCACCGGGCGCAGGCAGACGTAGAGATCGAGGTGCTGACGCATCGCCACGTTGATCGAGCGAATCCCCCCGCCGACCGGCGTCGTGAGCGGACCCTTGATGGAAACCAAGCACTCCCGGCACGCCTGAAGCGTCTCTTCCGGGAGCCACGTGCCTTCGCCGTAAACGCGGTTGGACTTCTCCCCGGCGTAGACTTCCATCCAGGCAATCTTGCGCTTGTCGCCATAGGCAGCCTTAACTGCCGCATTCCAAACGGTCATCGCAGCGGCGGTCAAATCCGGACCCGTGCCGTCGCCTTCAATATAGGGGATAATCGGATTGTCAGGAACCTGCAAGGCACCATTCGCGCCCAATGTAATCTTTTCACCGAATGAGGGGACGCTGATCTTCTCGTAACCCATATTCAAACTCCGTTTCCCGCTTTGAAAGAACAAAAGTGAGCGTAGTATAACAAAAATTGCCCTTCCCCTCGCCCTTTAACCCCTCCTTTCCTCCCGCCTTTTCCGTCTTTTTCGCTCCACCCCCCGCAACCGCGTTCGACCAGTCTCCGCACCGCGTTTACCCCGATCGCGGTGCGGACACCCCCCAATCTCGGTTCAAGAGGGTAGGGGAAAGGGGGGTAAAACGGGGTGGCGGAGGGGCAGACTTATGAACATTTCGCACCATCCCTTTTTCCTGTAAGCCCTTATCGCGAAAAAGACGCGATTCGCCCATCGAAAACGCAAGCACTTATGCAAAACCGCAGAAGGGCGTGTTCATAAGTGCCCCGCAACCGCGTTCGGGGTCTCTCCGCACCGCGTTCGACCCAAACGCGAACCGGACACGACCCGATCGCGGTGCGGAGACCCCCCTTTTCCCTATCTTTACCAAAAAGGTAGCGATTCGCCTTTCTTACCCCCTTGAACCGCGTTTGGGGTGTCTCCGCACCGCGTTGGGG
>CAVDHG010000036.1:0-12547 GCA_963608725.1 Agathobacter rectalis
GGGGGTGTCTGCGTCAAGATTGGGGGAGACGCGGTGCGGAGACGGGGGAAACTCGGTTGCGAGGGTGGGGGAGGGTGGGGGTGTGGTATAATGTGAGGTATGTTGCTTAGTGTGCGTTGGGTCGCCGGGTTTTGGATGCCGTTGGCTTTGGTTGGGCTGACGGGGTGTCTCTCCTTGGAGTCAAGTCTCGAGCATCAGGCGCGGGAGGTGCGTGCGGGAGCCTACGACTCGGCTTACACAAAAGCTGCGCAGGAAGCCGAGCGTAACTCCGCGGATACCGTCTTCTGGCAGGCGGAGGCGGGGACGTTGGCTCTCCTTGCCGGACGCGCCCCGGATGCGGTTCGCCATTTGGACGAGGCGGATAACGGTTTTAACAATCTCGCTCGCAGGCGTTACGGAGCCTCCGCGCTGAATACCACGGAGGCATTGGCGGTTAATGACTGCGTGATGCCCTATTCCGCCGAAGGGCTTGACCGCGTCTTCATCAACGTCTATAAGGCTTTGGCGTATGGGGCGGTTGGGAAGGCGTCCGCCATGCGGGTGGAGTTGAACCGCGCCCGGCAGAGACAGTTCGAGTGGTTCAACCGGTGCGCGGAAGATGTCGCCAGTCAAGCCGATTCGATGCGCGAGCTCTCGGCGTCGGAGCGCAGGGCGGTTAAGGCGGCGGGAGCATCGGTGGCGAAGGCGTCGGCATTGGCACCGGAGGCGGTAGGGGCGGTGAGCGCGGAGGGGAATAGCGCAGAGCGGGCGTTTGGGGCGTTGCGTGGGTTCGGGAATGCATACGCCTCGCACGTGGCAGGGATTACGCGTTGGTGCGCGGGGGATGCGTCGCGGAATGATTTGGCAATGGCAGCGGCTCTCGCGCCCACTTCCTCGGTGGCGCAGGCGGATGCGCAGGAGGCAGAGCGGGGCGTCAAACCGGAGAACTGCGTCTGGGTTTACGTGGAGGACGGGCTTGCGCCTAAGCGGGTGAGCCGTCCGTTTACGCTTCCTCTGCCCTCGCTCGCGGGGCATGGGCGGGGGATGACGACGGTGAGCTGGGATGTGCCAAAGCTCGAAATGCGCTCGGGGGCGTCGGCGCGTTACACCGCCAACGGGGTGCCGATGGAACTTCTGGTGGATGTGGATGCGCTCGCGCAGGATCAGTTTAACCGGGCGTGGGTGGGCAT
The DNA here is from genome assembly GCA_963608725.1 of Agathobacter rectalis. GTDB lineage: Bacteria > Verrucomicrobiota > Kiritimatiellia > RFP12 > DVOR01 > Spyradenecus. The sequence goes on from CAVDHG010000036.1 coordinate 1,170, forward strand.
TGTGGTGCGTCAAGTGGCGCGGACGCTCCTGCACACGGCGTTGCAGGAAGGCTCGCAGGCGGCGATGAGGCATGGCTCGGCGGGGGATGGCGCGGCGTTGCTCGCCGGTCTCGCCTTCTTCCTCTATGAGGCGGCGACGAATTCTGCGGATTTGCGGTGTGCGGATTTGCTCCCGAAGCGGGTCTTTATGACGAAGGTGGCGCGTCCGAAGTCGGGCACCCTCACCCTGACGCCCGAGGGCGGAGCACCGATAAGCGTGCGCCTGCCAGAGCGCGGGAACGCGTTGGTGTGGGTGCGCCGCCCAACGGCGAGTGCTCGAGCGACGGTGCTGACGGTCAACCTGGATGCGCGGGACTAGCCGAGGATGGATTTTGGTCATACGGAAAACAGGAGGAATACGATGAAGACTTGGAAACGTTATGCCGTTGCCCTGGTGGCGGGGTTGGCACTCTTCGCGGTGGGGTGTCGCTCGACGTGTTGCCATGATGCGCGGATCACGACGGCGGAGCTTTACGATGTTGCCGTGGAAGGGGTTACGACCGGGACGACCGGGCACGCGATGACGGTGCAGCTGCGTTTGCGCAACGTCCTGGACGAGCCGGTGGCGTTGCGCCTGCGCGTAACGTGGCTGGATGCTTCCGGGCGAGCGGTGGCATTGGATTCGCCGACGGATGCCTGGCAGAAGGTTACGCTTGCGCCGAAGGAGGTTCGCTTTGTGGATGCGGTGGCTCCGAGCGCGACGTGCACGGATTGGAGAGCCTACTTGCAGGGTCAGTACTAAATGTTTCGGCGTCTCTTGCCTCTTCTGCTCGCGATTCTCTGTTTCGGTTGCGCCGGGACGGAGCGGGTAGATCTGCGCAACGACACCGAGACGACGGTCTCCTTCGATGTCCACGATGTGGATGGCGCGGTGGCTACGCTGGCGCAGAGTTTCCTCGCCGCGCCCCGCCTCGGGGGGACGCCCGAGAAGCCGAAGGTGATTGCCTTAGGGCGGATGGATAACGACACCTGCCAGCATTTGGATACGGACATTATCCTCCAGAGACTGGGGGAGGCGGTGGCGGAGTCGGAGCGGTTTGCCATTTCGGCAGTCTTTGCCGACCGGGCGAGCAATCGCGACGACACGATCAGCGACGTTCGCGCCGTCCGCGGGAATGCGGAGTTCAATGCCTCGACGCTTCAGAAGCAGGGGCAACTCCAAGCTCCGGAGCTCTCGCTCTCCGGAAAGCTCACGCAACGCAACGTCCGCCGGGATAATGGCGGGACGAGGATCGAGTATTTTGTTACACTCAAAGCCACGCGCCTCTCGGACGGCGTAGCCCTTTGGCAGAAGTCGTGCCAAGTGGTCAAAGCGGTCGCTCCGGGTATGCCGGTGTGGTAATGTGAAAGGACGATGACGATGAAACGCTTGATGTTAACGGTGGCTCTCGGCGGAGTGCTCGCGTTAGTGCCCGGTTGCATGGATCGCACGCAGTTGGTCGACCAGAACAACGACACGGAGATTGTCGCCGGGCTGGACTATAAGGACTTCGGCGAGGCGGCAGAGAAGACGGTGCGCCAGATTCTGAGTTCGCCCAAGGTCGCCCGGCTCACCTCCGCGCAGAAGACCTACGTGGTGGCGATTGGAAGCGTTCAGGACGAGACGCCGCTTGGGATTGATACCGACCTCGTTACGGCGCGGATCTCCGAAGCCCTCCTCAACGATGAGCGGTTCACACTCTCTTCCGTCTTCGCCGCGAAGGCGAGCAATCGCGATACGACCGTCTCCGACGTGCGCGCCGTCCGCGGGAATGCGGAGTTCGACGCTTCCACCGTTCAGAAGCAGGGGCAACTCAAGGCTCCCGACTTCTCGCTGACGGGAAAGATCGTTGCGCGAGACGTCCGCCGGGATAATGGCGGGCATCAGTATGAGTACTACTTCCAACTGCGGATGAACGACATGGCGTCCGGCACGGTGGTGCTTTCCAAGGAGACGCGAATCGTCAAGCGCACCGGGAAAGCTAGCCACACGTGGTAACCGCCCGCGGAGGGGAACCGGCTCCATGCACGAGCTCATCATCCTAGGAAGCGGACCGGCGGGTTGCACGGCAGCCCTTTACGCCGCCCGCGCCGGCTTCGCGCCACTTGTCCTAGAGGGGATGCAGCCGGGGGGGCAGCTCACGCAGACAGGAGACGTGGAGAACTTTCCCGGTTTTGAACGCCCCATCTCCGGGTATGACCTTGTAACGGCAATGCGTGCGCAAGCTGAACGCTTCGGTGCACGCTTTGAGATGGATGCGTGCGAGAGCGTAGACTTCTCGGGCGAAGGCAAGCGTTTGCACACCATGGCGTCCGGCACGCTGGAGGCGCGGGCGGTTATTCTGGCGACGGGGGCTTCGGCGCGGTGGCTGGGGCTACCGAACGAGAAGAAGCTCCTCGGGCACGGCGTCTCCGGGTGCGCAACGTGCGACGGAGCCTTCTTCCGCGGGAAGGAAGTTGCCGTGGTTGGAGGCGGGGATACGGCGTGCGAGGATGCGCTCTTCCTGGCGAAGCTGTGCTCCAAGGTTACGCTCATCCATCGGCGCGATGCGTTGCGAGCGAGCAAGGTGATGGCGGAGCGCGTGATGGCGTCTCCAACCATTGAGACGATTTGGAATAGCGAAGTGGTGGACGTCCTTGATGCGACGAAGGGCGAGGTAACCGCCGTGCGCCTCCGCGATGTGCGCTCCGGGGCGGAGCGCGAGCTATCCGTGAGCGCACTCTTCGTTGCCATCGGGCACACGCCGAACACGGCGTTTCTCCAGAGCGCGGTGGCGTTGGACGCTCAAGGCTATATCCTCACGCAGGGCGTGCGCACTTCGGTGGCGGGCGTCTTCGCGGCGGGCGATGCGCAAGACCCCGCCTACAAGCAGGCGATCGTGGCTGCGGGAGCCGGAGCGATGGCGGCTTTGGAGGCAGAACGTTATCTCTTAAAGTAGGCGCAAGGTAGCGCATAAGAAGGAGTCGAGAAGGCTTATGACGAGTAGACGCGATTTTCTGAAGGCAACGGGATATACGCTGGCAGCTTCTGCCGCGATGCCCGCACCGGTTTGGGCGCAGGCGAAGGCAAACGGTAAGCGTCCGAACATCCTCTTCATCATGACCGACGACCACGCGGCGCACGCGATTAGTGCCTACGGTTCGCGGATTAACAAGACGCCGAACATCGACCGGCTGGCGAACGAGGGGGCGTTGTGCCAGAGCGTCTTCGTAACGAACTCCATCTGCACGCCGTCGCGGGCGTGCATCCTCACCGGGATGTATAGTTGCAAGAACGGCGTGCCGGCGTTCAACTCGATCTCGCCTTCGATCAAGACCGTGGGCGGGACGCTCCGGGAGGCGGGCTACTACACGGCCCTCCTCGGGAAGTGGCACATGGGTGGCGTCGACACCGTCCGCAACAGCGATTGGGACACGTGGGCGATCTACCAGAATCAGGGCGTCTACTTCGACCCCTATTTCTTCACGACGCCCGAGAAGTGCCCGCCCGGTCAAGCCGACCACTTGGACGCCAAGAAGGGCATCCTGCGTTACCCGGGCGAATACGCTTCGGAGAATATCACCCGCGTTACGCAGAGCGTCATCGACGAAGCACTCCGTCAGGACAAGCCCTTCTTCGTGATGATGCTCCACAAGGCTCCCCACCGGAACTGGCTCCCGAGCACGAAGTACAAGGCGCAGTTCCGCGCTAAGACGTTGGAGGACATCCCTTGCCCCGAGACGCTCTTCGACGACTTCGCCGGGCGCGCCTCGCCCATCAAGCACACCGCGATGACCCTCGAGCACCATATGCGCATCGAGGCAGACCTCAAGCTGACGGAATACTTCTCTGAGGGCGGGAAGTTCCCGGGCGTCGACCCCCAGCAGTACAAGACGGGCGAGTCGAAGAACCGCTGGTCGAAGGAGTTGCGCGATGCCCCCACGCTTCCGCCGGAGGAACGCGAGCAACGGCGTCGGGGGCGGATCCAGCTCGCGTACTTGCGCTACATGCAGGACTATTTGGCTTGCGTGCAGAGCGTGGACGACAGCGTGGGCGAGATGTTGGACTACCTCAAGCGCAAGGGGATCGACCGCGACACGGTGGTCGTCTATACGTCCGACCAAGGTTTCTTCCTCGGGGATCACGGGCTTTACGATAAGCGCTTCATGCTTGAAGAATCGCTCAAGATGCCCTTCCTGCTCCGCTGGCCCGCCGCCGTCAAGCCTGGAACGAAGAATGAAGACTTGATTACCAACGTCGACTTCGCCTCGCTCTTTGCCGACATCGCTGGCGCACGTCAGCCGGCGAATTGGCAGGGGCGGAGTTTCTTGCCCAACCTCACCGCTTCGGGCACGCCGAAGGATTGGCGGCGCAGTTTCTACTACCGCTACTACATCCAGGGCGGGGAGCATGGCACGCCGGCTCACTACGGCGTGCGCACGGCGCGTTACAAGCTGATCTGCTATTATAAGGTTGGAGAGTGGGAGCTCTTCGACCTGAAGAAGGATCCCGAGGAGCTTCACAATCTCTACGGCGTGCCGGAGTATGCCCGCGTGGTGGAGGCGTTGAAGGATGAGCTCTTCCGCTTGAAAGCTGCCGTGGGCGATGCCGACCAGTACTACGACTGCGGGGAGTACACGCTCCACCCCAAGCGTAAAGAGGCGTGCGATATCTACGACTAACCCCTTCACCCGCGCAACAAGGAGAGACCACCATGCTCACTGAATACACCATTAAGAAGGTTTCCCATCTCCCGGACTTCAACCCCGATGACCCCATCTGGGCGAAGGCTGTCCCCGGCACCTACGCCTACTGGCACGAGAAGAGCTCGGAGCATCACCCGCAGACGACCCTCCGCGCCTTGCACGATGGCTCGGACATTATGCTCTACTGGCAGGTGCAGGATCGCTACGTGCGCATCGTCCACACCGCGCTCAACTCCATGGTCTGCGAAGATGCGTGCGTGGAAGCCTTCCTCCAGCCCCTGAAGATCGAGAAGGGCTACATCAACATTGAGATCAATGCCGGCGGGTGCATTCACTCCTCCCACATCCGCAACTGGACGCGTGCGCCCGGGGGCTTTGCCGACTTCGAATACATCTCCAAGGATGCCATCCGCAAGCTCACGGCGAAGGGGAACCTCCCGCAAGTGATCGACCCCGAAACGCCCGACGCCACGGATTGGTGGATGATTCTGCGCGTGCCGCGCAGTTACCTTGAGGGGATCTTCGGCACGCTCGGCGACCTCTCCGGGCAGACCTGGCAGGGGAACTTCTGCAAGTGTTCCGACTGCTCCAGCCGTCCGCATTGGGGCACGCTCCTGCCCCAAAGCCCCGAGCTGAACTTCCACGTCCCGGAATACTTTAGTCCCATCCACTTCGCAGAACGCGCAGAGTAATCGTTGCTCACCGCCGTGTAACCGCGTGCGGGCTCTTCCGTGCGCGGTTGTTTATTGTCTAGACCCTCTCCGGAGATTCCCCGATGTATGACCTTCTGCTCCTTAATGCGCTCTACCGCAATCGGCGAGTCGACGTTGCAATCTCCGGTTCGCAGTTCGCTGCCGTCGAGCCTGCCGGCGCGCTCACGCAGCACGACGCTCGCGAGCGGTGGGACGCTTCCGCCTTTCTGCTCCGCCCTCCCTTTTATAACACGCACACGCACCACGCCATGAGCTTGCTTCGTGGCGTTGGCGAAGATTGCGCGCTCATGCCTTGGCTCGAGCACCACATCTGGCCGCTGGAGGCGCACCTGACGCCTGAAGCTGTCTATGCCGGCACGCGCCTTGCCATTCTGGAGAGCATCCACTCCGGGTGCGTGGCGTTTAACGACATGTATTTCCATCAACCGGCGGTGATTCGCGCCGCCGAGGAGATGGGCGTGCGTGCGCTTATCGGCATCGTTGCCATGGATCGCGTCTCGGAGCATTTCGAGAACGATGCCACGCTCGCGCTCCGCAACTCCCTCCCCCCAACGCTTAAGCTCGCCCTTGCCCCGCACGCCATCTATACCACCTCTCCCGAACTCCTCCGCCGGATCGTTGCCGAGGCGCAGCAGTTGGAGCTCCCGATTCATATGCACGCCGCGGAGAGCAAATCCGAACACGCCTTCGCACGCGAGCACTACGGCTTTGAGTCGCCAATCGCTTATCTCGAAGCCTGCGGTATCCTCCGCCCCGGAACCATCCTGGCGCACTGTTGCCACCTCTCCGACGCCGATCGCGACCTCCTTGCCGAGCGTGGCGCAACCATCGCCCACTGTCCGCAGTCCAACCAAAAACTCGCCTCCGGCGCATTCCAGTGGAAGGAAGCCTCTAAGCGCGGGATTCCCATCACTATCGGCACCGATGGCGCAGCGTCAAACAACAGCCTCTCGATGATTGCCGAGTGTAAATCCGCCGCGCTGAATGCACGCCTCGCCTCCGCGGATCCCTGCGCTTTGCCTTTTGAAGAACTGGATCGCGCCTCTACGCAAGTCGCCGCCCAAGCCTTGGGATTTGCGAACGCTGGGCGAATCGCTCCGGGTGCGGATGCCGACCTGATCCTGGTCAACCTCGAGACGCCTGCGCTGACCGGGGGAGGATCGCCCGATGCGAACTTCATTTACGCAGGCGACCCCTCGTGCGTGGATACGGTTATCTGCGCCGGACGCGTTCTGATGCGCCACCGCGTTGTCCCTCATGAAGCCGAGATTATCTCCGCTGCACGCAACGCCACCCGCGCTCTCCTGCATAAAGCCGGCGTTGCCAATCCTTCATTAGAAGACTGACCTCCCCATCTCCTAAACTGGTGGGCTCGGAGGGGGTTGAACCCTCATGTCTTGCGACACAGGAACCTAAATCCTGCGTGTATGCCAATTCCACCACGAGCCCAAAAGACGCCAATCACCCAAAAACCTCCGCAGTATATCACAATTCCTCCACCCCAACCCCGCCCCCCACCCCCGCAACCGAGTTTGAGGTGTCTCTGCGTCAAGTTTGGGGGAGACGCGGGGCGGAGACGGGGCAAACGCGGTTCAACCCCCTTTTTCTCTTCCTCCTGCCAGACACACACAAACCCCACCCACCGAATCCCCTCGCAACCGAGTTCGGGGAAGACGTGAGGCGGAGACGGGGCGAACTAGAGGCTACCTCTCCCCAATCTCGGTTCAAGGGGGTAGGGAAGGAGAGGTTTTACATTTTTGTAAAAGGGGGCAAAAAGGGGGGTGTCCGCACCGCGATCGAGGTCTGCCCGCCTCGCGATCGACTCGCGTCCGCCTCGCGTCTCCCCCGAACTCGGTTGCGGGGCGGTCGGCAAAAAATGCGTAAAGGCGTATAATACGCGCCCGTTTTGACGCTCGAAGAGCGGAAGAAAGGTTTTATAATGGCGCGGAAAGGTTACGTTTGGGGCGTCGTGTGTGGCGTGTTGGCGGCGGTTTGCTACGGAGCTAACCCCCTCGGCGCGGTGTCGCTCTACCGTGATGGGGTCGGAACGGAGCAGGTCTTGCTGTGGCGTTTTGCCTTCGCAGCGGTGCTTTTGGGCGCGTTTTTGCTCTTTCAAGGGCGTTTTCCCCTGCCTTCGAAGCGCGATTTGGGGATAACGGCGGTGCTGGGGGTGCTCTTCGCGGTATCCTCGCAGACCTTTTACGCAAGCTTCCGGGCGATGGACATCGGGGTAACGTGCACGGTGCTCTTCGTGTATCCCATCATGGTCGCGGCTATCATGACGCTCTTCTTCAAGGAGAAACTGCGGTGGGGGACGGTGGTTTCGACGTTGCTGGCGTTGGGGGGCATCGCGGTGCTGTCGCTGGATGGCGGGGCGCACCGGGTAACGGCGTGGGGCGTGGGGCTGGTGCTCGTTTCGGCACTGACCTACGCGCTCTATATTGTGGTGGTCAATCGGGCGACGCCTCGGCTTTCGGCGGAGGGGCTGACCTTCTGGGTGCTGGTCTTTTGCTTGCTGACCGTGGCGGGCTGGATGGCGTGCTCGGAGGGGATTGGCGCGTTCCGTCTGCCGAGCGGGATGGCGCAATGGGGGTATGCGCTCTTCCTCGCGGTGGTGCCGACGTTGCTCTCGCTCCTCTTCATGGTGGTGAGCGTGGCGAGACTGGGCTCGACCCCGACTGCCATTCTGGGCGCGTTGGAGCCGTTGACGGCGGTTGCGATCGGGGTATGCGTCTTTGGCGAAGCCTTTACGCCACGCTTGGTGATTGGCATTGGGGGCGTGCTGGCGGCGGTTGTGCTCCTGTTACTTACCGATGGGCACCGCGGGGTGGGGCACAAGTAGCCTCAAGTTGCAAAAGTCAACGAGTTGTGCTATCTTCCCGTACTTCTCATTACGGGAGTCATTAGGGCTGCGCGGGAACACCCCGAAAGGCGTGGCATAGACAGAAAGGGATTCAGAAATGAGCGACGAAAAGTTCGTCTACTTCTTTGGTGGTGATAACTCCGAGGGCAACGGGAGCATGAAGACCCTGCTCGGAGGCAAGGGCGCCAACCTCGCCGAGATGGCGTCGATGGGGCTTCCGGTGCCTCCCGGCTTCACGATCACAACCGAGGCGTGCGGGAAGTACTACGAGATCGGGGAAGAGAAGCTCTTCGCCAAGATTATGCCCGAAGTCGACGCCGCGCTCGACAGGCTCCAGAAGTTGACGGGTAAGACCTTCGGCAAGGGACCGAACCCCCTGCTCGTCTCCGTGCGCAGTGGCGCGGCAGTCTCCATGCCCGGCATGATGGACACCGTCCTCAACCTCGGGCTCAACCCCGAGACCGTGGAAGCGATGATCGCCAAGACGGGCAACAAGCGTTTCGTAATGGATAGCTACCGCCGCTTCATCCAGATGTTCGGCAACGTGGTTATGGGCATGGAGCATCACGATTTCGAGCACGAGCTCGAAGCCGTCAAGGCTGCCCGTGGCGTCAAGCTCGACACGGAGCTCTCCGCCGAGGATCTCGAGGAAGTGATTGCGCGCTACAAGAAGGTGATCCGCACGCAGTTGGGCAAGGACTTCCCGACGGATGCGCAGGTGCAGCTGAAGATGGGCATCCAGGCGGTCTTCGGAAGCTGGAACAATCCGCGTGCCATCAAGTATCGCGAGCTGAACGACATCCGCGGTCTTGCCGGAACGGCGGTCAACGTCCAGACGATGGTCTTCGGCAACAGTGGCGACAACTCCGCCACCGGCGTGGCATTCTCCCGCGACCCCTCTACGGGCGACAACTCCTACTTCTACGGCGAATACCTCATTAACGCCCAGGGCGAGGACGTCGTCGCCGGCATCCGCACCCCGCAGGAAATCACCATCGCCGGTTCCCGCGAGTGGGCAAAGCGTGCGGGCGTCTCCGAAGCCGATCGCGTCGCTAAGTATCCCTCCTTGGAAGAATCCATGCCGGAAGTCTTCAAGCAGTTCGACGCCATCCGCGACAAGCTTGAGAAGCACAACAAGGATATGCAGGACATGGAGTTCACCATCGAGGATGGCAAGCTCTACATGCTCCAGACCCGCAACGGCAAGCGCACGGCTGCCGCCGCGGTGCGCATCGCGACCGACCTCGTGAAGGAAGGTCTCATCGATGAGCAAACCGCCGTTCTGCGCGTTGAGCCTCAACAGCTTGACCAACTCCTGCACCCCGTCTTCAACGCTCTGGCTGAGAAGAAGGCAAAGGTGATTGCGACCGGTCTCCCCGCCTCCCCGGGCGTGGCGACCGGCACCGTCGTCTTCACCGCTGAAGACGCCGAAACGCAGGGCAAGCTCGGCAAGAAGGTGATCCTCTGCCGTGCCGAGACCTCCCCCGAGGACATCGTGGGCATGGTTTCCGCGCAGGGCATCCTGACGGCTCGCGGTGGCATGACTTCGCACGCCGCCGTCGTCGCTCGTGGCATGGGCAAGTGCTGCGTGGCGGGCTGTGGCGAAGCCGAGATCGACGCCAAGGGCAAGACCCTCAAGATTGGCGACCTCGTTCTCCGCGAGGGCGACTGGGTCTCCCTCAACGGCTCGACCGGTAAGGTCTACGAGGGGCGCATCGAAACCCGCGACCCCGAGCTGACCGGTCCCTTCGCCGAGATTATGGCTCTGGCGGACAAGTATCGCACCATGGGCGTGCGCACGAACGCCGACAATCCTCGCGACACGCAGGTGGCAATCCGCTTCGGTGCCGAGGGCGTCGGTCTCTGCCGCACGGAGCACATGTTCTTCGACCCCGATCGCATCATTGCCTTCCGCCGGATGATCCTCGTTGCCGAGAAGGTAAAGAAGCTGAAAGAGGCTCTCCTCGCTGCCGGGACGGACGCCGAGAAGGCAGAGATCTCTGCTCAGCTCGCCGCCCCGCTCGCGCAGTACAACGCCGCCCTTGCCACCCTCCTCCCGCTCCAGCGCGGAGACTTCGAGGGTATGTTTAAGGCTCTGGACGGACGCGAGTGCACCGTGCGCCTCCTTGACCCGCCCCTGCACGAGTTCGTCCCGCACGACGACGCCGGTCAGGCGGAGATGGCGCAGGTGATGGGCATCACCGTCGAGGAAGTTAAGAAGCTCGTCGATGAACTTCACGAGTTCAACCCCATGCTCGGTCACCGCGGGTGCCGTCTCGGCATCTCCTACCCGGAAGTTACCGAGATGCAGGTGCGCGCCATTTGCGAAGCTGCCGCCGCCGTGCCCGGCTCCAAGCCCGAGATCATGGTGCCCCTCGTTGGCAACGTGAAGGAACTCCTCTCCCAGAAGAAGATTATCCTCGATACGATCGCCGCCGTTGAGAAGGAAAAGGGCGTCAAGCTCGACGTTCTCATCGGCACCATGATCGAAGTCCCGCGTGCAGCCTTGACCTCCGACGAGATCGCCAAGGAGGTCGACTTCTTCTCCTTTGGCACCAACGACCTCACGCAGACCACCTGCGCCTTCTCGCGTGATGACGCCGGTAAGTTCCTGCGCGACTATGTCTCGAAGGGCTTCTACGATTACGATCCCTTCATCGTCCTCGACCAGAGCGGCGTGGGCAAGCTGATGAAGTTCGCCGTCGCCCAAGCCAAGGAGGTCAAGCCTTCTATCCGCATGGGCATCTGTGGCGAACACGGTGGCGAACCGCACTCGGTGGAATTCGCCAACTCCATCGGGCTGACCTACGTCAGTTGCTCGCCCTACCGCGTGCCGATCGCTCGCCTCGCTGCGGCGCAGGCTGCCATCAAGGCGAACCTGAAGAAGTAAGTCTCGCCCTCTTACATAAACGAACGCGCCCTGCAACGCATCCTGTTGCCGGGCGCGTTTTTTTTTGTTTATCCCTTCACACACCACACCTCGCAACCGAGTTTGCCCGGTCTCCGCACCGCGATCGGGTGAAACGCGGTGCGGAGAGACCCAAAACTCGGTTGCGGGGCGTTTTCCGGGAGAGACCGGAGCGGTTTTGCATAAGTGC
>CAVDHG010000037.1:0-12517 GCA_963608725.1 Agathobacter rectalis
GGGGGTGTCTGCGTCAAGATTGGGGGAGACAAGGTGCGGAGACTGGGGGAAGGCGGTTGCGAGGGTGGGGGTGGCGGGGGTGGAATGTGGAGGAAAGAGGGGCAAAAAGGGGAAATTTTTGCGGGGAAAAGGGGAAAATTTGGGGGCGGAGGGGTGGAAATGGAGATAAGACGTTGGGAATGAAGGGGATATAAAAAGTTGACAGGGGGGGGGCTTTAGTAGAATTTGCGCCCATTTGAAGAAGGGGACTGGTTCCCGCGTGGGAAACGGTCGACTCCCAAAAGCGGTTCCTTCGGTGCGTAGAAGAGGGAATCGCGGTTTTCGAAAGAGAGGAATGAGAGCATGAAAAAGGTCTTGGTTTGGGCAATGGTCGCCTTCGGCGCAGTCGCAGCGCAGGCAGTTAACTATACGTGGCAGGTTTCGTTCAGCACCACGAACGCGGCGACGTGGGTGAATAACGGGGCTATGGCAATGATTTTCTCGGGTGCAGACCAGGAGAGCGTCCTGAAACTCGTCGCCTCGAAGAGCGGGTCTGAGCTTAAAACTGCGCTGGAGGCGAAGACGTTGGTGAATACGGAGACTTCTGGGGCGTCCTCCGTAGAGTTCTGGCAGAGCGGTTCGACGGCGAAGACGAACGCGACGACCTCCACACTTGCGAGTGGGAGCTATAGCGTTTTCCTGATGATCTTCACGGACAACAAGTTTACGTCGGAGACGCAAGCGTACTGGACGGACTCTGCGTCTTACGCGTCGCTGGGCTGGGAGATTCCCGACAGCAAGTTCGGGAACAGCGGGACGATTGCGGAGATTACGGAGAAGTATGGTTCCGTGCCGGAGCCGGGTGCTTTGGCGTTGCTCGCGCTGGGCGTGGCAGGGTTGGCACTGCGCCGGAAGATGGCGTAAGCGAAACGCTATTATGCAAAGGAGCGGGCGCGCCGGTAGGTGCGCCCGCTTCGTTTTGCGTGGGGGCGGGGTGCGGACAGGAGGACGCAGGGGGCGCGGGGGGAGGCGAGGTGGGGTAGACGGGGGAGGGCGGTGTGCTACAGTAGTAGCATGAAAACGTACAGCATGATCGCCTTCGTGGTGGCAGGAGTCCTCAGCATGAACTGTTGGGCAGGGGAAGAGCGGGTAAGCGTTGTCTCCCCCGATGGGCGTAACGAGATCCGCCTCGCGCTCGAAAAGGGCGGGCTGATATATGAGGTGCTCCGCGACGGGGTGCGCGTGGTCGGGAAGTCGGCACTCGGAATGACGGTTGACGGGCGCAAGCTCACGGAGAGCGTGGGCAAAGACGGGATGCGCGTTACCTACGGTAAGCTCGAAGGGCGCGAGGAGACACCGGTCTACAAGAAGGGGAGCATTGACCTCTCGGCGCGGACGGCGGTTATAGACTTCGGCGACTGGGGCGTTGCGCTCATTGCGCGGAATGACGGCGTGGCGTACCGCTTCGAACTTCGCAAGGGCGGGCAGGTGCGCATCGATAGCGAAGAAGCGGCAGTAACGCTCCCGGCGGAGGCGGAGGCGTGGATGAAGTTCACGAACGCCTTCGGCATGGAAGAGCACGTGGTGCGCCCACTGGAAGCGAAAGAGGTGGTTACCAGCCCCTACAAGCCGGGCGCGTTGAAGCAAGCAGGGGACGCGATGATCTACCTGCCCATCCTCTACACGGCAGGCGGGAAGACGGTCGCCGTGACGGAATCGGACGTGCGCGACTACCCCATCTGGAACCTCACGCGGGTGGACAAGGCTGCGAAAGACGTGGTGCTGGAATCGCTCTTCGCGCCCTTCCCGAAGGCGACGCGCCGGCTCGGGGGGAACTCCACCCGGAATCCGAGCGTGGTCGAGCGGGGCGGACGCTGGATCCGCGTTTCGGAGTGGGAGGAGTTCTTGGTGCAGACGCCCGGCACGCGCACCTTCCCGTGGCGTACCTTCATCCTTGCCGATAGCCCCGCGCAACTCTGCGAGGCTGACATTGTCTATGCCCTCGCATCGCCAGCCGATCCCAAGGCGGACTTCGCGTGGGTCAAGCCCGGCAAGGTTGCCTGGGAGTGGTGGAACTGCTTTGACAATCAAGGTGGCAAGGGGTGCAACACGAAGACCTACGAGCGGTTCATCGACTTCGCGGCAAAGACGGGCGTGGAGTACGTCATCATGGACGAAGGGTGGAGCCGGACGCTGAACATCTGGCAGTTCAACCCGAAGGTCGACGTCCCGCACCTCATTCGCTATGCCAACGAGCGGGGCGTGGGGATCATCCTCTGGATGGCGTGGGCGCAGATCTTCGGCGAGGAGGAACGCGTTGTAACCCACTTCGCCCAGCTCGGCGCCAAGGGCTTCAAGGTCGACTTCATGGATCGCGGGGACGCGGAGGTGGCAGGCTTCCTCGAGAAGTTCGCCGCAGCGTGCGCAAAGGCAAAGATGGTGGTGGACTATCACGGAGCCTACCGCCCCACCGGCATGCAGAGGATGTTCCCCAATATCCTCAACTACGAGGGCATTAGCGGTCTGGAGCAGATGAAGTGGTATAACGGGAAGAACGACATCATCGCCAACGACGTGCGCGACTTCTATCTCCGCCTTACCGCCGGTCCTATGGACTACACGCCCGGAGCCATGCTGAACCACCCGCTGGGCGGGAAGTACCGCGGGGCGAAAGACCGGAACCGCCCCGGCTCCCTCGGCACGCGGTGCCGCCAGATGGCGATGATCGCCCTCTACGAAGCCCCGCTCCAAATGCTCTGCGACAGCCCGACGAACTACGAAAAGAACATGGAGTGCTTCACCTTCATGGCGTCAACGCCCGTTGTCTGGAAGAACACGGTTGCGCTGGGCGGTTCGCCCGAGACGCTGGCTGCCTGCGCCCGCGAGGCGAAGGACGGCTCCTGGTATGCCAGCGCCATCGCCAACGCCACGGCGCAAACCTTCACCCTAGACACCGCCTTCCTGGGCGCGGGCGAGTGGCAGGCGGAGATCTTCCGCGACGCCGAGGACGCCAGCACCGAGCCGACGCACTTCGTCCATGAGCGCAAGCGCATTCGCGCCGGGGAGAAGATGCCCCTCGCCCTCGCGCCGGGTGGCGGATTCATTGTGCGCTTCTCGAAGTAAGCACGCTCCTGCCTTCCTTTTCGGGCGTGGATGCCGGGGTGTGGCGTTCGCGCCCGAAGTGTGTTATAATGGCGGGCGTTATCCACGTTGATTTGAAAGTTCTCCAGCTTGCGGACGTGGATAGTTGTCCGAGAGGATGCAACGCTAAAAGGAGGCATGCGGGGATTTCCCTTCTTTTGGCGGTGGCACACGTTCGTGGGCTGCCGCTCTTGTTTTAGGGAAGGCTCCGTGCCGTGAAAGGAAACGATGAGTAAACTCAGTGCGCGCCACGTCTACACCTCGGAATCGGTCTCCGAGGGGCACCCCGACAAGGTCGCCGATGCCATTTCAGATGCGGTGCTGGATGCTTGCCTAGCCTTGGACGACCGCGCTCACGTGGCGTGCGAGACGGCGTGCGGGAAGAACATGGTGGTCAACCTCGGCGAGATCACCTGTCGGGACTTTGAGAAGGTCAACACGAAGGCGATTGCTCAGGAGGTCATCCGGCGCGTGGGCTACGACGACCCGGCGGAGGGCTTCTGCTATCAGGATTTCACCTACATCAACAACCTGCACGCCCAGTCGCCCGACATCAATCAAGGCGTTGACCGGGCAGACCCCGAGGCGCAGGGCGCGGGCGACCAAGGCATGATGTATGGCTATGCCACGGACGAGACGCCCGAATTCCTCCCCCTCCCGCTCGTCTGCTCGCACCGTCTTCTTGAGAAGCTCGCAACCCTGCGCCACAGCGCGGAGATCGACTGGTTGCGCCCGGACGCCAAGGCGCAAGTCTCGGTGCTCTACGAAGGCGGGAAGCCCCAGGAGATCACTTCCGTAGTCTGCTCCCACCAGACCCGGGAAGTCCCCGAGAAGCAAATCGAGCAGACGCTCCAAGGCGTCATCCGCGACGTGCTGGGCTCCACGGGGCTTCTGACTCCCCGGACAGCGTTTTACATCAACCCCACCGGTCGCTTCGTGATCGGGGGCCCGGCGGGCGACGCGGGCGTAACCGGGCGGAAGATCATCGTCGATACCTACGGCGGGGTCGGCTCCCACGGCGGTGGTGCCTTCTCGGGGAAGGACCCTTCGAAGGTTGACCGCTCTGCGGCGTACTATGCGCGCTATGTGGCAAAGAACATCGTGGCGGCGGGGCTGGCTTCCAAGTGCGAGATCCAGGTGGCTTACGCCATCGGGCTCGCCAAGCCGATGAGTATCAACGTCTCCACCTACGGCACGGGGAAGGTGCCCGAGGAGGCTATCGCCGACCTGCTCTTGAATGGCGACCTCTTCGACTTCCGCCCCGCGGCGATCATCCGCGAGCTGGACTTGACCCACCCCAAGGGCTGGAGTTACTCCGAGACGTGCACCTATGGGCACTTCGGCGGGAACAACGTTCCTTGGGAACAGCTCACCCGCACCGACGCCCTCCGGGAGCACTTCCACCAATAAGCGGGTAAACCGCTCCTTTTTTCCGAGCCAAACTTGAGACCCCCCGCAACCGCGTTCGGGGTCTCTCCGCACCGCGTTTCCCCCAAACGCGAACCGACCTCGCCTCGATCGCGGTGCGGACACCCCCTTTTTCCCTATCCCAACCAAAAAGGTAGAGATTGCCTTTTTCCGACCCCTTGAACCGAGATTGGGGTCTCTCCGCACCGCGTTTGACCCGATCGCGGTGCGGAGACCGGGGGAAGTCGGTTGCGGGGGGTGGGGGAGGGGTTGCGTTTTTGGGGGAGGTTGTGGTATAGTGCGCATTCACCTACGGGGAAGAAGCGAAGTCCCCGACACTTTATCGTAAAGCTAAGGACATCAGAATGCCGAACATTAAGAGTGCCGCCAAGCGCGTCAAGACCGCAGCCAAGGCTAATCTGCGCAACCGTTCCGTGAAGAGCGAGTTGCTCACGTATCGCCGTAAGGTGGATGCTGCACTTGCTGCCGGGGATAAGACGGCTGCGCAGAGTGCTGTTTCCGTCTACGCCTCCAAGCTGGACAAGGCGGCGAAGAAGGGCGTCATCAAGCACAACACGGCGTCCCGCAAGAAATCGCGCACGGCGTTGGCATTGGCGAAGCTCGCCTAAGGGCGGGGCTTTTGCCTCATTCAAACGCAAGAGCGTGCACGGGGTTGGGCAAACTCCGTGCACGTGCGTTTTTATTGTGCGCTCACGCGGGGGCGCAATTCGCCGGGAGCGGGGCATTTTTGATATATTCGCTCGACTTCAAGGAGTTCCTTCTATGGCAGGATTCGATATTGACCGCGTGGCGCATTTGGCGCGGTTGGCTTTGACGGACGATGAGCGTGCGCGGTTCGGCGGGCAGTTGGAGACGATTGTCTCCTACGTGGAGCGGATTGCTTCGCTCTCCACCGAGGGGCTCCCGGCGACGCTGCATGGGCACGACGTCAATAACATCTTCCGGGAGGATGAGCCTGCGGGCGGTTTGCCCACGGAGGAAGTCCTCAACAATGCGCCGGCGCGGATCGGAGACGAGATCCGGATGCCTCGGGTGGTGGAGTAAAGGGAGGCACGCGGATGGATCTGGCACGGTTGACGGTGGCGGAGGCGTTGCGCGGGATGCGCGCCGGGGAGTTTACGGCGGTCGCGCTCACGCAGAGACTCCTGGAAGTGATGCACGCTTCGCAGGGGACGATTCACGCGTATGTAACGATTGATGACGCCGGGGCGTTGCGTCAGGCAGAGGAGGCAGACCGTCTGCGCAAGGAAGGGAAGGAGCTTCCGCTTCTGGGCGTGCCGATTGCGATCAAGGACAATATGAACGTGGAGGGGCAGCCGTGCACAGCCTCCTCGCATATCTTGGAGGGCTACGTCGCCCCCTACGACGCCACGGTGATCGCCAAGCTCCGCGCTGCGGGAGCGGTTTTCCTGGGGCGGACGAACATGGACGAGTTTGCGCTCGGCTCGACCACGCAGACCTCCTACTTCGGCGCGACAGAGAACCCGGTGGCGCGGGGGTGCATCCCCGGCGGATCCTCGGGCGGTAGCGCGGCGGCAGTGGGTGGCGATTTGGCAATCTGCGCACTGGGGTCGGATACGGGCGGGTCTATCCGCCAGCCGGCTTCGCACTGCGGGATCGTGGGCGTGAAGCCGACGTATGGGCGCGTGTCGCGCTATGGGATCGTGGCGTGCGCCTCCTCGCTCGACCAAGTCGGGCCCATGACCAAGACGGTAGAGGATGCTGCGCTCCTGATGAACGTCCTCTCCGGTCAGGACCCGATGGACGCGACGAGCTTGGCGGAACCGGTGCCGGACTACACGCAGGCGTGGGCGGGGGCAGACGCGGCTCGTCCCCTCGAAGGCTTGGTGCTGGGCATCCCCGAAGAGTACTACGGGGAAGGGTTGGATCCCGAGGTGCGTGCCCTGGCGGAGGATGTGAAGGCGCGGGCGGTGGCGTTGGGCGCGACGTTGAAGGCGTGCTCAATGCCCCACACGGCGTATGGGATTCCCACCTATTACATCTGCATGACGGCGGAGATCTCGGCGAACTTGGCGCGGTTCGACGGCGTGCGGTACGGCTTGCGCGTGCCGTGCGACGACGTGATCGAGCAGTATAAGCGGACGCGTGCCGAAGGCTTTGGCGAAGAGGTGAAGCGGCGCATCCTTTTGGGGACGTTCGTCCTCTCCAGCGGATACTACGACGCCTATTATCTCCGCGCCCAGAAGGTGCGCACGCTGATTCGGCGCGACTTCGAGGCGGCGTTTGCGCAGTGCGATCTCCTGCTCGCGCCGGTAACGCCCGAGCCGGCGTGGCAACTGGGCGTCTACCGCGATGACCCCATCCGCAACTACCTCTCGGATGTGCTGACGGTGGGCGTCAACCTCGCGGGGTGTTGCGCCCTGTCGCTCCCGGCGGGGAAGACGAAGGAAGGGAAACCCGTCGGGATGCAGTTGATCGGCCCCAACTTCGGGGAGATGGCGTTGTTCCGGGCGGCGAAGGCGTTGGAATTGCCCAGAGAGACGGCTGGAGCGGGGGAGTAAGCGATGGAATACGAAGTCGTTATCGGGCTTGAGACGCACGTCCAGCTGAAGACGCGCACCAAGATGTTCTGCGGGTGCGGGACGACCTTTGGCGCGGAGCCGAATTCGCACGTCTGCCCCGTGTGCCTGGGGTATCCGGGCGCGTTGCCGAGTATGAACCGCGAGGCGATCCGGTACACGGTGCTCGCCGGGTTGATGCTCGGGTGCAAAATCGCCGAGTACGCGAAGTTCGACCGGAAGAACTACTTCTATCCGGACTCCGCGAAGGACTACCAGATCACGCAGTTGGACTTCCCGCTCTGCCTGGGCGGCGGCGTGGAGATCCCGGAGCAAGCGGGCGGCAAGAAGACCGTGCGCATCCACCACATCCACCTGGAGGAAGACGTCGGGAAGCTGACGCACCGCGCAGGGTGTTCGGGGGTGGACTTCAACCGGGCGGGCATCCCGCTCATGGAGATTGTCTCCGAGCCGGATATGCGCTCGGCGGACGAGGCGATCGCGTATCTCACGGCGTTGCGCGAGATGATGATCTATGCCGGCGTGAGTGAGTGCAACCTCGAAGAGGGGAACATGCGCTCCGACGTCAATATCTCCCTGCGCCCCAAAGGGCAGGAAGCGTATGGCACGAAGGTGGAAATTAAGAACATGAACACCTTCAGCGGGATTCACGCCGCGCTCCTCTTCGAGATTGAAAGGCAGGAGCGCGTCCTTACTTCCGGTCAGCGCATCGTCCAGGAGACGCGCCGGTGGGATCCCGAATTGGGCGAAACCTTCACGATGCGCACGAAGGAAAACGCCGAGGACTACCGTTACTTCCCGGAGCCGGATCTGATGCCGATTGCCCTCTCCCCCGAGCAGGTCGCCGAATGGGCGAAAGCTCTGCCGGAAGCCCCGGCGGCGAGGCGTGCACGCATGATGGAAGCGTATGGCATTCCGGAATACGATGCGGGCGTGCTCTCGGCGGATCGGGCGCTGGCAGACTTCTTCGAAGCGGTGGCGAAGCGGTGCGAAAACGGCAAGATGGCGTCGAACTGGATTATGGCGGAGGTGCTCGCGCTGACGTCGAAGACCGGCAAGGCTCTCGCCGAATCCGCCCTCACGGCGGAAGCTCTGGGGGACTTGATACGCCTCGTCATCGCCAAGACCATCAACGGCACCACCGCCAAGGCTCTCCTGCCGGAACTCTTCGAGCAGGGTGGCGACCCGGCGGCAATCGTCAAGGCTCGCGGGCTGGGGCAAGTCTCGGACGCCGGAGCCATTGAAGCCTTCGTGGACGCCGTCTTGGAGGCGAATGCGAAGGTGGTCGCGGACTTCAAGGCAGGGAAGCAGGCGGCCCTCGGCTTCCTCGTCGGGCAAGTGATGAAGCAATCGAAAGGCAAGGCGTCGCCCCAGATTGTGCAGGAGCTCCTGCGCAAGAAGTTGGGTTAACCGCCCCGGAGACTTCCCTTTTCAGCCTAAAAACGGTATACTCTTCCTTTCTTATCGATTTTCGGACGTTCCCTAAAATACGGAAAGACAGCACATGAACGATACGGCTCAACCCTCCGCAACGGTAACCACCACGGCTTCGACCACGCAACCTGTTACCGCTCCGGACGCGCAACAACCCCAGCAGGGAGGCGGGCTCTTCGGCAGTTTCGGCGGTTTCCTCCCGCTGATCCTCATCTTCGCGATATTCTACTTCATGCTTCTGCGCCCGCAACAGCGCAAGGAGAAGGAACGCCAGAAGATGGTCTCGGAGCTTCGGGTCGGGCAAAAGGTCTCCTTCGCTGGCGGGCTGATCGGGACGATTGCCGAAGTCAAGGAGCAGACCTTTATTATTGAGCTGTGCCCCGGCTCGAAGGTGGAGGTGGCGCGTGGAGCCGTCTCCGCTTCGTTGGATGAGCCTGAAGCAAAGAAGTAAAGCTAGAGAAGGAATTGGAGCGCATCATGTTGAACTTCAAACAGATGGATACGCCGAGCCTGATCAAGTGGGCGATTCTGGCGGTGTTGGTTGCCTTCTCGTGCTGGGTAACGTTCCCGGTGAAGGAGAAGGTGCGCCTGGGGCTGGACCTCAAGGGCGGCACGAGCTTCACCGTTCAGATCGACGAGCCTAAGCTCATCGAGGACTTGAAGGCGCAGGGCTTCGTTACCGAGAAGGTCGACCCCGCGCAGGCAACCCCCGAACAGCTCGCCCGCATTGAGGCAAAGGCAAAGGAAGAAGCCCAGAAGCTGATGGCGGACGCCGATGACCTCACCCTCGAAGTTCTTCGCAAGCGCATCGATGCCCTGGGCACGAACGAGCCGATTATCGCGAAGGCGAATGGGCACCGTATTCTGATCCAGATTCCGGGCGCGGATGCCGAGCAAGCTCTCGCTGCCGAGAAGTCGGTGAAGAGCGCAGCCTTCCTCGCTTTCCGCCTCGTTCACAAGGACAACGACTCGCTCGTGCGCGCCGTCATGGATTCTGCGCGGACGCCTGAAGGCTTCGAGCGTAGCACCAGCAAGGGGCGGACGTGCTTCGTGCGCGCCAAGGATTATGCCGCGCTCTCCGAGCAGCCGGACTTCGCCGTCAAGCTGGGGCGGTTCGCCGCGCCCTCCGCGCTCTACGAGTGCGTGATGGAGGAGCTGGACGACAAGGATCCCGCCGGGCGTGATGCGTACCTGCCGATGTTCGTCTCGCGGAGCCGTGAAGCCACGGTCGCGGGTTCGACGGTTACCTCTGCTCGCCCGAGCAAGAACCCCACCACCGGGCTTGTCGCCGTCAACGTTGAGTTCGACGCCGAGGGCACCAAGGCGTTCGCCCGCCTGACCGGGAAGTACGTCGGCCGCCAGCTCGCCATCGTGCTCGATAACATCGTCCGCTCTGCGCCTGTCCTCCGGAGCGAGATTCCGGACGGTCACTGCGAGATCACCGGCAACTTCAATTGGAAGTCCGCCTCCGAGCTCTCCGGCGTCCTGAATGCCGGCGCGCTGAAGGCCCCCATCCGCATCATCGAGACGCGCTCGGTCTCTCCGAGCTTGGGCGACGAAGCCATCAGCAAGGGCTCGCTCTCTGCCACGCTCGGCGTGGTGGCGGTCTTTGTGTTCATGCTCTTCTACTACCTTTTCTGTGGCGTCATTGCCGACATCGCCCTCCTCCTCAACATGATCCTCTGGCCGGCGGGTATGATTCTCGCCTCCGGCATAATGAGCACCTTCGTTACCGACGGCACGGGCAGTTCCACGCTCGGGCAGCTCCCGGTGTTGACGCTCCCGGGCATCGCCGGCTTGGTGCTCTCCGTGGGCATGGCGGTGGATGCCAACGTGCTTATCTTCGAGCGTATGCGTGAGGAGTTCCGCCTCGGCAAGACCGCCAAGGGTGCCGTCGCCGCCGGGTACGACCGCGCCTTCCTCGCGATCTTCGACTCCAACCTCACCACCTTGATTACCGGCGTGATCCTCTTCATCTTCGGCTCCGGCCCCATCCGCGGGTTTGCCGTAACGCTCTGTGGCGGTATTATCATCTCGATGTTCACCGCCTTGGTGATCACGCGCCTTATCTTCAACCTCGTCACGGAAGATACCACCAAGCCCTTCAAGATGCTCCAGTGGGTCCCCGAGACGGTTAACTTCGACTTCCTCAAGTGGGCGAAGCTCGTAACCGCCGCTGCCGTCCTCGTTATGGTTGGCACGCTCGGCATCTTCTTCGCCCGCGCCATCAAGAACCCCGCCAGCGTGATGGCGGTCGACTTCACCGGTGGCGTTGCCCTCACCTACGAGGCTGTGGATAAGAAGGATAACACCTCCGTCGTCCAGCTCGACACCGAGAAGGTGAAGTCCGTCGTCCACGCCACCGGCGTCACGGATGAGACCGTCCAGAACACCACCGCCGAAGGCAAGAAGCCGCAGACCCTGGTCAAGACTTCTACCGTCTCCCTCGTGCGCAACGGCGAGGAGGTCGATTCGGCGAAGGTGATTGAAACCGCCCTCGACGAAGCCTATCCCGAGTACACCGTCCACCTGATCAGCAAGGATCTCGTCGGCTCCCAGATCGGCTCCGAGCTGAAGAAGGACGCCACCTGGGCGGGCATCCTCTCGCTCATCTGCATCATTATCTACGTGAGCTTCCGCTTCCAGTTCGGCTTCGCGCTCGGTGGCGTTGTTGCCTTGGCGCACGACGCTCTGATCACGCTGGGCATCTACACCTTCTGTGGGAACCAGGTGAGCCTGACCACCGTCGCCGCCTTGCTGACCATCATCGGCTACTCCATCAACAACACGATTGTCGTCTTCGACCGCGTCCGCGAGATCTTGAATCGCGACACCGCCTCGTCTTTCTACGACGTCATCCGCAAGGCGCTCAATCAGACCTTGAGCCGGACGTTCCTTACCACCCTTACCACCCTGCTTCCCGTTGCCGCGCTGTACTTCTTCGGCGGTGCTGCGATGCACGACTTCGCCTTCGCCCTCTTCGTGGGCATGGTCGTGGGGATCTACTCATCCCTCTTCATCGCGCCGCTGATTACGATCGCCTGGTACCGCGGGAACCGCCCGCGCAAGGCTGAGTAACCAGCGTTCGCGCTTCTCATCGCTTGCGGGGCAACTCGTGAGCGATGTCTGCCGGAGAGGTGGCAGAGTGGTTGAATGCGGCGGTCTTGAAAACCGTTGAGTCGCAAGGCTCCGGGGGTTCGAATCCCTCCCTCTCCGCCAAGTTTTTCGATTGCACACAAAAGAGCCGGACCCCCGGCTCTTTGTGTTTTACGCGCCACGCTTTCCAAAACGCGCTAACGCGCTTTCTCCTCCCGTCTCCTCCGCCGAACGCGTTTGGTTGCTGGCGGGAAGGTTACCTCGCGCAGAGGTTGCGGAGCTTGCGTTTCTTTCCCCACAACCAGAGCATACGCACCGGGAGCCCGCGAAGTCTCCAAAACCTTCTGGAGCATTTACCGGGAAGTCGAACGCCATCAATCATACTCCCGAACGTCCCCTGGTTGAGGTGTTCGACGCTCCTCGGCGAACACGCCAGCGTCTTGAGTCCGAACGTGCGCCAGGTGCACCAATTGTCGCACGGCATTATGATCGGCGTGAGACACGCGAGCAGAAACTCTGCCGCCCGGCGCGTGATAACGTACCCGCACATATAATACGGCTCCTCGTAAGGGCAGAGTCGCGACTCCCCGCCTTGCGCCCCCGACCAGAGCACGCAGACAGCGTTCTCTCGCACGTCCAGCGTCTTCTCAATAAATGCCAACTGCTTTACGAATCCCTCAAGCAAGGTAACGTCGTCTTCGAGGATGCACGCCAGCTCGTGTCCCTCTTCAATAATCTTTTCCCAAATGCGCATATGCGACAACGCGCACCCGATTTCCCCCGAGAGCGACTTCCTCCCCATGAAGAGCCGTTGCAGGAGTGGCGCACCAAGCCGACGCAACTCTTCCTCCGAGAGTGCGCTCCCCACGACTGCCGGGAAACGCTCGAACGCCACCCCG